>CAYJHY010000238.1:0-3286 GCA_964369875.1 uncultured Mailhella sp. | reverse complement strand
AAAAGTTCCCTCTCTCGAAAAAATAATTCAGAAACATACCCTAGGGAAAATTTCTAAAGTTCACTACAAGACGTACCCTCGCAAAAGCAAGTATAGCATCTATGGTGTTGCAAGTAGACTTTATTGCTGAGTGCGTCTTTTAAACTGCTATGGGAAAAATCATAGCTATCATTTACCAAAGTACACGGATAAACCTGAATAGATCCTTCTTGTTTGGCAATCATGGCGCTATGACAACACATAAAACTGTCCCGTTGTGCCTCGGTTTTGTATTGAGTCATGCAGTTTTCTGTAATGGTTGGGATTTGCTCCAAGTTATTGGGAGTACTTAAATCCGCAAAAGCAACAAGGCGTATATCATCGGGGAGATGGGAGGCTCTAAAAAGCTCACGGTACGCCATCTCTACTGCCAAACTGTCCTCGTTAGGCTTTTTATGTCTGGCAACAGAAAATTTAAATTCAAGCATATCAAGTTGTTGCATGCTTTCTAAGGCTCGGGCAAACATGCCTTTTCCTCGGTTTTCATCATGGGCTGATTCATAGGGAGCGTCAAGGCTTATGCGAAAGCTGAGGGCATGTTTTTTTTGACTGAGGAGTGCCAGCTCTTCATAATATTTTTGCAGAGGAGCTGTGGCATTTGTCAGCACGAGGCAAGGTTTATGATCGAGCGCAAAATCTAATATGGCAACGAAATCACGATTCATAAAGGGTTCGCCACCTGTGAAGGAAAAGTGTTGCACACCAAGCTCAATCGCCTCTTGCATATAGGGTATGGCTTCGGAAAGAGTAATACTTTCTATGCGATTACTGGTGGGGCCTGCGCCTTCAAAGCAAAAAGGGCAATGTAAATTACATTGGGTTCCCGTGTGTACCCAAAGTTCTTTTAATCCTTTGGGTTGTATATATCCATATTTAATTTCTTGAGCGGAAAATAATGAGAAACTCATATAAAAAACCTCACTGCAAACCAAAATGAAATTAAGGCAAAAAAAGGCTTTTAAATCAAGAAAAAGGCAAGTTCGTCTGTTGTAAAAAATAGAAATGCATGCATAACAGACGGTTAGATAATAACACAGCTTGAAAGCACTGACCAGAGTTTTTTTTATGAGAAAATTTTTTGGAGCGTTATTTTATTTGTTTGTTTTTGGGAGAGGGAAAACTAGGGTATGTTTCTATATTAAGTTCTTTTGTTATCGAAAATGTGAAAGCGAATGTTTAGGAAGAATTTTCAAATATTTCAAAGCTATATTCTAATTTTTCCGAAACGCCTTTAAAAAACGGCCGTTACCATAATAGTCTTTTTCTGTGCTGACATGGTTAAAGTTGTCGTCGGTACAAAGTTCTCGCAGAACTTTTCCCTGATTATACCCATGTTCAATAAGCAACAATCCTTCATTTTTTAAAAGTTGCTTTGCCCTTTCAATAACTTTGGCAGGGTGAAAAATTCCCTTCCCTTCGTTTTCTGCCAAGCAATTGTCTTGCTTACTTATATCGGGGGAATACAGGGCACTTTTAGGCTCAAAGTTTTTCACGTCGGCGCCGAGCAGTTCGTATTCTTCGGACGGAATATAGGGGGGATTGCTGACAAGTATGTCAAAGTATGGGTATTGGTCATCGTCTATTTGGTTTTCAGAACAAAATTTTTGTAAATTGGCAGAAAAATCAGCTTGGCAAAAATCCGCACATAAAAAATAGGCTTGTTTGTCTAATTCCAGATTTATGGCATTTTTTCGGGCGATATTAAGGGCTTCTTGGCTTATATCCACCAGAATCGCCTTGGCCTTGGGGCGATGTTTTAAAATAGATAAGGCAATACAACCGGTGCCACAGCCTAAATCCAAAAAGAGGGCAGGGGTATTTTTATCAAGATAGTTGAGCGCTTCTTCCACTAAACACTCTGTTTCGGGACGAGGAATAAGGGTGTGTTCGTTAACACAAAAATCAAGGGAGAAAAACTCTTTTTGTCCAAAAATAAGCGCAAGGGGTTCAAAATTTTCCCGTCGTTTTATATTTTCTTCTAAAATATTGGCTTGGGCGTCGCTTAGGGAAAGGGAATCTTTGATCCGCAAATCAATTTTGGAAAGGCCAAGGCTTTGACAAAGCAAAATACTTGCTTCTTGCCTTGCTTCTTGTTTGTCAAAAATAAAGCTTGAAAAAAATGATTTTCCGTCGTTTATATCTTGCTGACGAACCTCTTGGGCTTTTTTCCACAATCGTTCCGTTAAGCGTTCTAGGTATGGTCTTATTTCTATGTTTGTCATAATTTTATATAAAATTTTGGTTTTTTGTGAATAGTTTCAATGCATGCATTAGTATTCAATGTATTATATCTAAACTGGAAAAAATCGCAATTTATAATTATTATTTATATTTAAAATTAAAAAATATACTTTGTTTTTATGACTATTAAGTGAAATATAAATAGCTTATGTTTTTTTGTCGTGTTTAATCATTAAAGTGCTTGCCTAGCTTGTATAAATTTGATACAAATGTGGTTATGTGCGGTTTCGATTGTACGAAAAAACAGGTTTAGACTAGGAGGAAACCATGTCACAAGAAGGATATGTGGTTGACAAGGCAGAGAGTAAAATTTCTGACCTTTGGAAAAAAGAAGACTATTGGGCTATTTGGATCGGTTTATTGTTAAGCGTTTTGGCTATTTGCCTTGTTCTACCTGCTAAGGGCGACTTTGCGGCTAAAATTGAAAGCTATAACACAATTATCGCTGCCGAAAAAGCTAAACCCTATGAAACTGTTGCTTTTGTTGAAGCAAGTGTTGCGAAGAAAAACACTATGGCTTCTTCGCTTCCTGCTGTAAAAGAACTCAGAGCTTACTTGGCAACCCCCAAGAAGTGGACTTCTAACCCTCTCGAGGCAATGGTATTGTCTCAAGGGGAAGCAGACAAAAGAAACGAAGCGCTTGTGGCTCAAATTGAAGCCTCTAAAGTAGAAACCGCAAAACTTAAAATGGCCGCACTCATCGCCGAAGCCGCCGCTGAAAAAGCAGGCGGTAAAGACGAAACCCTCAATAAAGCCGCTACTGCTTCCACCGAAGCGTGGGCAAAAGCGCAAGGCGCCACCGTGAAGCTTGAAGGCAAAATGGTGAAAGCTTATAACCTTATCCCTAAAATGCTCAGCCTTGCCGTTGTTTTGGGATTGCTTATGAGCGTGGGTATGGTCTTTATGGGACACAATTTCGGTAAATTTGTTATCGGCTTTGTGGGCGTATTCATCGTTTGTATCATCGCCAGCATCCTCGGTAAACAAAGCACCATGAGCGCCTACG
>CAYJHY010000237.1:0-3290 GCA_964369875.1 uncultured Mailhella sp. | reverse complement strand
TCAAGTGAAATTTTTTTGGAAAGAAGGTCTACTTCTTTTTTTTGACGCGAGGTATCATAGGCAAAGGTCAGCTTTAACCTTCTCCCTTCGCTTTCAATCACAGTATCTATATGAGTATAGTATCTAAAGTTTCTTTCGTTTTGAATTTCAGAATACAGTTTTTGGTTATTTTGTAAAAGATTATTATTACAAAAACTGCAAGGTTCTTTTTTACCGTGTAAAAAGTCATAACACATCTTACCGCTGACAAAATCCGAACCACAAGAATTAAAAGTAGCACAAGCCGCCGGATTGGCATACAGAAGTTCATAGGTATCTAAATCTACCAAATAGCACATAACGTCAATGTTCTGCATGGCAAGTTTTTCAAATTTATTAAACTTCATAACAAAAACTCTCCGGTAAAATGTTTGTCCTTTTTTTAAAATATAATTTTTTTTTCACAAAAAATCAATAGGAAATGCAAAGTTTAAAAACAATTCCTAATAAACCAAAATTAACTTAAATTATCACTGTTTTCTGTCTGTATTTTAGGTGTTGGTTGCCTTAATGCAGGAAGAATGGTTATAAAGATAACAGAAACAATAACCACTGCTATTCCTAAAATAATCGAAAAATTAAACGCTTCGTTAAAGACTACAATACCAATAAGTACTGCGGTAATCGGCTCCAATGCTCCAAGAATGGCAGATAAAACCGATCCAATTTTTTTAATGGCAGACATAATCAAAACATTGGGAAGCACAACAGTTATACCACCGGATAAAACAAGATAAAACCACGCATGCCCACTATCAGCCAGCATAAAGGTATCGGAAGAAACGGCTTTTATAAAGGCACACAGAGTGCATGTCAAAAACAGATAAATCGAGATTGTCTCTTTGCTGATATTCCTATCTTGAATTGTATAAAGACCTATAAAATAAAGTGAATACCCAAAACCGGACAGGGTGCTGAGAATAATCCCCCAAGTATTTATTTCGGACATTTCATCAAAAAAACCCGATAAAAGAGCTACTCCGAAAACAGTGGTGAGACTAAAAAATATTTTATACATTTCAAGACGTTCTTTAAAAAAGATAACCATGAGCATCATTATAAAAATAGGATTTGTAAAGAAAATAGTCGTCACAATACCACTGGGCATTTGTGTAAGCGCAGAAAAAAGACATAAGGAAGCGAGATAATAGACTGTTCCTATACCGATAATAAAGAACAAATCTTTCCTAACAATAGAAAACGATTTTTTTTGTGCGACGGAAAGTATGACTAAAAGTAATGTGGCAAAGAAAAAACGGAACATCAAACTTGATTCTGTGCTAAAACCATTTGCATAAAGCGGTAAAAAGAAAAAAGGGATAAGCCCAAAGAGTGCGGCAGATAAAAGAGCTTCCCAAATACCCATAATTCTGGTCGAAAACATAATGTAATCCTACTTATTATAAAATTGTCCCTCAGGTGTATTTTCTAAGTAAATTACTCAAAAATTTACCCTAAACAAATCTATATATAATACTTCCATTGGTCAATCATATTAAAAATTCTATGTGTTTTTTTCTGAAAAATAAATATACCGCCCTTGCTATATTAAGAGCTCTGCATAATCACAAACGTAGTCATAAATTCTGTAATTTTTTTTAAATTCTAACTTCGTAACAATATAAAAATTATGCAGAGAAAGGCACAAAAATCAATCATTTAACGACAAAAGCGTGGTTTTGTCTATTCTTGATTTTTGGTCGCGTTTGCGTTGCAAACGCTCCATAAGCCCTTGCAAAATGAATTTTGCAGAGGTCTTATATTTTGAATTAATATTATTATCACACCATATTTTCATTGTGTTTATTGGTCAATTAAATTATATAAAAGAGAACGATAGTTTTAGTAGCGATATATACTTATTATTTCAATCGTCCCATTCAACATAAACAAAACAGAATAAAATAAAAATATTGAATTAAAAGGATTACCGGATGAATACATTAACTCCTCGTGAAATTGTAGCCGAATTAGATAAATATATTGTAGGACAAGAGCAAGCAAAGCGCATGGTAGCTATTGCTGTGCGTAATCGTTGGCGCAGACAAAAGCTTGATCCTTTAATGCGTGATGAAATCGCACCGAAAAATATTATTCTGATGGGGCCTACAGGAGTAGGTAAAACCGAAATTGCCAGACGTTTGGCAAAACTCACAGGTGCGCCCTTTATTAAGGTGGAAGCCACAAAGTACACCGAAGTAGGTTATGTGGGACGTGATGTAGAGTCTATGATCAGAGACTTGCTTGATATTTCCATAAAACTTATTCGCGACGAAGAATCTGTTAAAGTGAAAGCGCAAGCTGAGCAGGTGGCCGAAGATAAGCTTCTCGATCTTCTTTTGCCTTCAAGCCCATCCGAAGGCAGCAGAGAGTCAACCCGAGAGAAATTACGCAGCCTCTGGCGTATCGGTCATTTAGACAAACATGAAGTCGAAGTGGAAGTAAAAGAAAATGGCCCACAAATAGATATGTTTGGTATGCCGGGCATGGATCAATTCGGCGATCAAATCAAAAGCATGATGGGAAGAATTTCCCCTCCAAAAACCAATAAAAAACGTCTCAACACCAGAGCCGCTTTTGATATATTGGTTCAACAAGAACAAGACAAGCTGATTGATGAAGATAAACTTATGGAGCTTGCAAAGGAAAGAGTTGAGCAAAGCGGTATTGTATTTATCGACGAAATCGATAAAGTAGCGTCTTCCGCCGCTTCACAAAGAAATTCTGACGTTTCTCGTGAAGGCGTTCAACGTGATCTCTTGCCTATTGTTGAAGGTTCTACGGTCAATACAAAACATGGTATGATAAAAACAGATCATATCCTTTTTATTGCGGCCGGAGCTTTTCACTTCAGTAAACCGTCCGACCTTATCCCCGAATTACAAGGGCGTTTTCCTCTCAGAGTTGAGTTACAAGCCCTTGGCAAAGAAGAATTTTATCGCATTTTAACTGAGCCTGACAATTCTCTTGAAAAACAGTATGTTGCTCTCCTCGGAACAGAAAATGTAAAACTCTCCTTTACCCCCGAAGGCTTGAAGGAAGTGGCAGCGTTTGCGGAAGAAACCAATGCTCGGAGTGAAAACATCGGGGCACGTCGCTTGTACACTATTTTAGAAAAAATCTTGGCGGATATTTCTTTTGATGCGCCTGAAAAAAGCTATCAAGAAATAGTCATCGATACAGCTTATGTTAATGAGCACTTGGAAGATGTACGAGCTGATGCGGATTTAAGTAATTACATTCTCTAGATA
>CAYJHY010000236.1:0-3291 GCA_964369875.1 uncultured Mailhella sp. | reverse complement strand
TAGCCTTACTCGGCACAAGTGAAATGCAAAAAAAAGCTACTTCCTCCCCTTTAAAACATTTGGAACGCCTTACTCCCACCGAAAAATTTGATACGTGGGACGGTCTGAGTGAAGCGCAAAATCTTGTAAACAGCTTACACGAAAAAGGGCTTGCCATAACGTACAATCACCCCCTGTGGTCACGGGTGGAATTTGAAGAATTTGCAAACCTAGAAAACGTTTGTTCTTTTGAAGTCTTTAATTATGGCACCGAAATCGAATGCGGTTTGGGAGATGCTACCCTCTACTGGGATAAACTTTTGACAAAAGGCATAAAAATGCACGCTTTTGCTTGCGATGACAACCATAACACCCCAAAGCTTCCCGATTCCTTCGGAGGAGCCATCATGGTTTGTGCCGAAAAACTAAGCCATGATGATATTATGGAAAATTTTATTAAAGGCAATTTTTACTCCACCTCAGGCGTTGAAATAGAAGAATGGGGCATTCGCGGAAACGAGGTTTATATTCATTGCAGTGATGTTAATCGGATTAATTTTATCGTGAGCGGTAAACTTGGCGATGGAGCGACAGCTTTTTGTCAAAATATCGATGATACCATCAATCACGCCGTCTATACACTCAAAGGCTCCGAGCACTCCATCAGAATTGAATGTATCGATAAATATGGCAGAAAAGCATGGACGAACCCTTTTTACTTTTCATAAAATTTTGTTTTGCGATTTTTTTTGTGAAAGTTTTTTTGTTGTTTCTTGAGAGGGGGAAAACCCTCCCCCTTTCCTCAAAAAACTTTAGTTGTAGTAAGTTTTTTGTTCATAAAATCTGCATAGGATATGCAGAGCCACGCAGTGCGAGCGAAACAAAAACCACGCTTTTTGTGAGCGAGAGCGAGTGGGCTACATGGACGTAGCCCCGAGCGTCATCTGGAAATCACATAAAATCTGCATAGGAATACACCATGACCATTTACGATCAACACGTCCACACTTCTCTCTCTTATGATTGTTCAGAATTATTTGAAAACTATTTAGATATTGCTGTACAAAATGGCTATAGCCATTTTGTCACCACCGAACATCTCGATCTTTCTTGCTGTTTAACCGGAAAAGACATGCTAGTCGATTTTTCCCGGCAAAATTCAAAGCTTGAAGAACTTCAAAGTAAGTATGCTATCAATATTTTGAAAGGGGTGGAAATGGGGTACAAATTTTCACGTATTCACGCTATGCAAAACATTCTCGAAAAAGAAAATTTTGATGTGGTCATTATGGCAGTTCATGAAGATGAACTTGCAGACTGTACCACACAAGGTTTTTTATATGGGAAAAGTCCCGATGAAGCCTATGATCGCTATTTAGACTTATATCTATGCCAACTTACTCACTGTGATTGTTACGATATTGTAGGACACATAGACTACTTATTACGATATATTGAAAAAGTCGATATTGAGAAGCACAAAGAAAAATTAAGAATGTTACTGCAACTTGTTATAGAGAAAGAAAAGAGTTTGGAATTTAACACCCGTTTTCTTTATCAACATAAAAACAGCGCTTATTTATCGTATATTTTTCAGCTTTATCACAAGCTTGGGGGCAGAAAAATTTCTTTGGGAAGCGATAGCCATACATACAATACCTTTGCCGGAGAATTCAGCGAGGCTGTTAACATTCTAAAATCAATAGGTTTTATCCATAATTACGCCTATATTAAACGCCAAGAAAATACTATTTCTTTATAAAGTTTCACTGTCTGAAAAATCTCTGTACTTCACACAGTAGTATGTTTGTGAGAGCAGTTCAAAAAAACTTGAAACAGCTCTTACCTCAAATTGTATTCAAATGATTTTCTAACAGCTTTATCGGTATTACTATTTGGGATTGGACTGCCTGAAAAGCCTAATAATTTTGCCACAACGAGCTCCTTGTGCGGCATTCGCTATAACGAGCTTATGAAAAAAGTACAAGGAATTACCAACACCATGTTAGCATCATCCCTAAAAGAAATGGAAAGCGATGGGCTGGTAACAAGAGTGCAATATAATGAAATGCCCATTAGAGTGGAATATTTTATAACAGAAAAATCAAAAGAATTGATGCCTACCCTGCAATCCCTTGCAATGTGGGGAATGTAATAAAAAACTCTTATAAAATTAACCGTATAAACAACACTTGATTCTTTAAGCGATTTATTCAATACTATAGGAAGAAAGTAAACAGAGCTATAAAAAAATGGATTTCTTTATACTCTCAAATCATTAAAACGTGGTTATACTTATGGCGAAAATAAAAAATGAATACACATGCTCACTTATTTTAACGACTGATATTATCGGTGGAAAATGGAAGTTAAGAATATTGTGGCATATATTACATGGCGATAATCGCTTTTCACTTTTGCAAAAAGCAATTCCGGACATTACGCATAAAATGCTGATTACACAATTAAAAGAATTGGAAACAAGCGGTATTTTACTGAGAACGGATTTTCAAGAGCTTCCTCTTCGTGTGGAATATTCCATTTCGGAAAAATATAGAGGAATAGAGCCGATACTCGATACCCTTTGTGATTTTACCCTAGACTATGCACAAAAAAACAATATCACAATCATCGAGAAATAATATTTCCTTTTATTTGACACAGGTACGAAAAAGTACGTTATTGCATGATTTAAAAAAAGTGCTACTGTGAACTCAAGTAAAAAAAAAGGAGAATCACGATGATTAATCTTAACGCAAAAAATAATGAAAACAATGCATACCCAAGAGCTTTCTCACACATAGGTTTATCTGTACCCGACTTAGAAAAGGCGGTCGAGTTTTACAAAAATGTTATGGGCTGGTATATCGTTATGCAACCATCCGTTGTGGACGAAGAAAATGAAAGCGCTATCGGAATCATGTGTGAAGAAGTTTTTGGCGCAGGCTACGAAAGCTTTAAAATCGCCCACATGGTAACTTCTGACGGCATAGGCATTGAACTCTTCGAATTTAAACATAATAACAAAGAAAAAGAGCCTTTTGAGTTCACAAAAACAGGTTTATTTCATTTTTGTATCCAAGATCCCGATATCGAAGGCATGGTTGAAAAAATCGTTGCACACGGCGGAAAACAAAGAATGCCCATTCGTGAATACTATCCAAATGAAAAACCTTACAGAATGTGTTATGTAGAAGATCCTTTTGGTATTGTGTTTGAAGTGTATTCACATAGTTACGAAGTAACATACTCTAAAGGTGCATATTAATCCTTACCCTATCTCACACACATAGATACTGAACAACTCATTTT
>CAYJHY010000235.1:0-3307 GCA_964369875.1 uncultured Mailhella sp. | reverse complement strand
AAACGAACGGACAAGTTCGCCCTTAAGCTGAACGGAGTGAAGCAAACGGCGAACGTTAGGGGGTAAACAAAAGAGGGGTGCAAGGGGAGTAAAAGATGAGGGGGCTTGCCCCCTATAGTTTTGCTCCCCTTAGAGCATTTTTAAAAATGATTATTATTTATTGGAAGTGCTTTAGAACAACATGCTATAATTTGAAATAATAATTATCACATTTTTATACTTCAAAAAATTCTTTTCCTTCTCAAAAAAATAGAATATAGTACATACATGTGAAATTATGCGAGAGAATTATGGCAGGAAGAGTATACAGAATAGGTGAAGTGGCCAAAATTTTAGGTGTCAACACCAGTACCCTACGTTTTTGGGAAGACGAGTTTTCCCAATTACGCCCTCGACGCACAGACACAGGACAACGCTACTATACACAAAAGAATCTTGATTTACTCTTTCGCATCCACGATTTGCTCCACAAACAAGGCATGACCATAAGTGGTGCTCAAAAAGTTATCAGCGAAAAACCTGTTCAAGGGAAAAAAAACGTACAAGACGAAGTTGAAAAGCCATTATCCGTTCAACCTGAGCTTGTGGTGCCCTCGTCCAATGCATCCGAATATATTGTTCATCAACAAAATTTGAGTAACGCACAGGAAATGATTTCAGAAACGCAATCTGCCCAAGTGACTTGTGTTACCCCAACGCAGAACCTTTATATTTCAGAGCAACTGGCAAAACATATCACGTCGGTCGTCGAGCTTGAAGAAAAACTCACCCAAACCAAAGCCGAGCAGGACAGACAAGAACAAGAACTCCTTGCACTTTCTGAGCAATTAGAAGCACAAAAAGCAAAAACTCTACTCACGCAAAAGCTTTTAGAAGAATGTGAAAAAGAAAATCAGCTTATGCAAGAACTTTTAGAAGAGCAAGGTAAAGAAACCCTACTTTTCCAAGAGCTTTTAGAAGAACAAGAAAAAATTTGTAATGATCTTACAAAAAACCATAAAAATACTCTTGTAGCTGAAAAGTCCAAACACCAAGCAATACTTTCTCGTATCCATGCCGACTTACAAAATATTTTAAAAAACTCGTAAAACTAATAAATATAAAATAGATAGCGTTTGTCCCTGAAAATCTAATGCATGGATTAAAAAAATAAGCTCTTACTTTTCCTTACAGAAGAATATCACAAAATTATCTTATATTACCGTTTTTTACACGGTATTTCATAAAGGTTTCAAATGTCACTCCCCTCACAGAGTGAACAAAAGCATCAACAAATCAATATGTTAATAAATGTTGCACCTTTTTCTTATTTTATGCGTTGTGCCAAAGCTTACTCCAAAAAATATCCGTTTTTCCTTGTAACACAGTTTTTAGATTAATCTCAAAAAAGTAGTACCATTTGAAAATAGTACCTGTTACTAAAAAAAATAAAAAAAATTCAAATATAAAATCAATATATTATAATATTTTCGCCTTTTCTTACCAGTAAAAAAAATAAAAAGGTATCGACAAAGATAAATAGATGGGGTAGTATTTTATTTAAGGATGGTGTTTTTTTAGACACTAACTGAATTTTACTGTTTAGCTCTGGAGGTTTTTATGCATATCGATTTTACATTCAAGAATTTTGACCCCTCCGAACATCTTAAAAAGTATGCAAGACGTCGCTTTGAAAAAGTTGGACGTTTTCTGGGTAAATCCCCTGCGTTAACTATGAGTGTTGTTCTTAGTGTTGATAAATTCAGACAATGCGTTGAAGTGCAATTGAGCGGTGAAGGTTTACAAATTAACGCAACCGAAGACTCAAAAGACATGTACGCAAGCATTGATATGGTTACTGATAAACTTGAATCACAAGTACGCAAGTCTGCCCACAAGTATCAAAATAATCGTCGCAAAAGTCGCGATGACATTCAATATGATATTTACACCTACGAACTTCAAGAAGAAGACGGGGTAACCACTGTTAACGGTACAGAAAACTTCGCGCCAAAGCCTTTGCATATGGATGAAGCCATTATGCAATTGCAACAAAGCGACAAAGAAGTTTTGGTGTTTATCAATGCCGAAGTTGAACGAATCAACGTAATTTATCGCAAAAAGAGCGGTGAGTTTGGCATTATCGACCCCATAGTATAACTTTTTCCAAAAGGAGTGGCTCTTGCCACTCCTTTTTTTTTATGGTAAGCCAAGCATATGACAGAGCATAATACGCAAATACAACAAGATTTCCCACCAAAGCCCATTCTTTTGGTCTGTGGGCTATCGGGTGCTGGCAGAAGTACTGCCCTACAAGTCTTTGAGGATTTACAATTTTTTACTGTTGACGGCATTCCATCGAGCTTGATTACCGAATTTGCTAATCTTGCACAAAAGCCCGAAATGCAGAGTTTTAAAGGCTTTGTACTCGGGATTGATATGAGCAAACAACAAGCTCCATCTCCGCTAGATATCATCCCCATTATCGACACCTTGCAAAAAGCAAATCAGTCCTGTTCTATTATTTTCTTGGAAGCAAGTAACGATATTTTATTAAAGCGCTACGCAACCACAAGGCGTCCTCATCCCTACGAGAAAAAGAATCTCACCCTTGAATCTGCAATCATACATGAGCGAGAAGCACTTACCCCCCTTAAAGATATTGTAAATCTCGTCCTTGATACCTCAAACTTTTCCTTACACGATTTAAGACGAGCCTTGCAAAAGCGTTACGACAGTCTCCAAGAAGACATTCTTTCTTCCATGCATATTAATCTTATCAGCTTCGGTTTTAAATATGGTGTCCCCAAGGAAGCAGATATGGTTTATGATATGCGCCATTTGCCCAACCCATATTTTGTGGAAGAGCTCCGCCCACTAAACGGAAAAGACAAACCCATTGTCGACTATATTTTTACCGAACAAAAATATGTATTTTTTCGTGAACGCTTTATTGAGTTTATAAAATTCAATCTACCCTATTTTGAAAGTGAAGGGCGCTATCGCCTCTGTCTCGCCATAGGCTGTACAGGAGGGCAACATCGTTCCGTTGCCATGACTGAATTTTTACATAAAGCCCTTGTTCAAGCAGGTTATGCCGTAACCCTTGAGCATAGGCATCTCACTCTTAATCTTTAAACGAAAAAGTTACAAGGCTTAAATAAAATGAAAGAAATTTTCCATAAACGTCGTGAAAATGTGCGCAAGCGCCTCAAAGAAGAAAATATCGATGCCCTGCTTGTCTCCCATGCCGCCAATCGCTTCTATCTTTCAGGCTTTGAACTCCACGACGGGCAATGCAACGAAAGCTCAGGTCATTTGCTTATCA
>CAYJHY010000234.1:0-3340 GCA_964369875.1 uncultured Mailhella sp. | reverse complement strand
TTGGGGATTTATGTTTATACTATGGCTTGTTTTTTAGAACATTTTCGTATATGACAGCCAATTTTTAGAATTACCGTTTCTCGTAGGCTTACATTTTTAATGAAAGAATAAATAAGCAGTTGCTTAATGTGAGCCCCGAAGTGAGGAACGAACGAGAGGCGAAAAGGCAAAGCAAGGAATCATGATTTAGAACGGAGCAATGTAAACGGACAAGTTCGCCCTTAAGCTGACTGAAAGGAAGCAAACGGCGAACGCTAAGGGGTAAGGAAAGGGGAATTCTAAAGGGGAAAACCTAGGGGCTTGCCCATTGGTTTCCCCCTTTAGTTGGATTTAAATTTTAGCGTAGTTTTAATAACTAGTTATAAAAAAAGGGAAGCAGTCACTTCCCTTTTTTTGTATTATTTTGCTTCCCAGTAACATCTTTTGGGAGAAACAATAAGCTCATCGGCTTTAAGTTTCTTCATAGCTTTTTCTACGTCTTTTTTATCAATACCGGTGAGTTCTGCAATTTTTGTATTATTAAGAGGCTCGCCGGCTTTTTTCATTGCTTCGAGAATAGCTTCTGTATGTTCCATTTTAAATCTCCTTTTATGGTATGAAAAAAGTATACGCCAAACTTAAAAAAATGCAATCATGGCAGATAAGAAATTAAAACAAGAGGGATTAAAGTTTAGCAAAGAAAGGGGAGAGAGCTCGAGAGAGGGGAAAACATAAAACTAAAAAACAGGGTGTGTTTCCAAATTAAATTAATTTTGTATTTTGGCAAGGAAAACGAGTTTTTTGCGATGGGAGTGTACATAAAAGTACATGACCTGAGCAAAAAAGGAGTTTGACGCAGTCCATAAATACAAAAGGAATAATTTGGAAACATAGCCTAAAACATTTGGCCGAGACTACTCATAATAATAAAGATCCATAGGATAAAGATGGGAGAGAGCGCAAGAATGGTTCTTTGCCAAGAGAGGTTGAGTGCGTATTTTATGCCGATGAAGATATTACACACAAACCAAACAAGCCCGATCATGGGGCCGATATAGGGCACCACGGAAAGGATAGTGGGTGCATAGCCATAGCCTACAATGCGTATAATCAGGTTGTAATCAGCTTTGTCGGGGTTGGTTATACGTATGGCAAGATAGAGGAAGGCCGAATAGAGAAGCAGTTGAAAAACAGCCATAAAGGGGGCAAGAATAATGGTCATAGGTGCGCTGAATTGGCTCACCACTTCGCCCATTTGGGGGTTTTGGCTGAGAATGTCAACGGTGTTGAAAGATGATAGCCACATTTGTAAACAAAGGGTTTGAAAAAGTCCGAGAAGTGCGTAAAAGGTGGCGGGGCGGAGCATGGAATTTTGGCTGTGTATGGTCTTGAAAAAGTCAGGCGCCCTAAACATTACTCTCACCACGGTTTGGAAAAGAGAACCGACAATTCCGTAACGATCGGGATGTTCCCACGGCACATCGTCCGTCATCATTTGGAAACGGGTGTTTTCTTTTTTAAAACTTTCTTGGCCTTCGTTTTCATCTCTTCGTTGGGATCTTGGTGAAGTGAAAGAGTTTTCTTCATTTTGTTCATTTTTATCACGTAGAGGACTGTCATTATGGATGTTGCTGTCAATATCTTTAGTGACCTCGTCTTCTTTGAGACTTTGCCTATCCTCTCCGTGTATGACGGATTCGGTGTCTTGTGTTTCCGTTTCGGTTGCTTGGCTTGCTACAGATTCATGCTCGGTGTTTTTAGGCTCAGAGGAATCTGAAACTTGCTCTTGTATTTCGCCATGGGAGCGCAGTGTATTGTTTTTTTGTTCGACAGATTGATTATCACTTGCTACAGCCTGATTATCACTAGCGTTGGAGCGTTCATTTTGTGTTTGCACATGCGCTACGGGGGTGTCTTGATCGAAGGAACATATATCCATTTCGAATTCACCGGTTTCGGGATTACGAAAATAAAAGCTGGTGGTGCATTTTGGGCAGGTAACCACGGTGGCGGCCGCCGGAATTTGTTTTTCGTCAACGCTTCTTTGGAATTGACACTCGGGACAGGTAATAATCATAAACAACCTCAAAAGGGGTGAATCGGCTTTATAAAGGCTTGATGTCAAAAGACGCCAAGCCTTTATTTTTAGCTATTATATTGGTTTTTCAACGTTAAACTTAAGATAAGGATAATCGGACAAAAGGTAATTTTTAACATAATCCATAACCCCGTCTTCAAGTCCTGTGAACTGAAATTGTCCACGGTAACTGTCAAACCACGCCATGTCCGCTTGGGTGTAATACTGATATTTACCCACAAGTTTATCGGGAAGGGGGATATAGTTAATATTTGGTTCTTTACCCATGGCGGTGAAAACACTTTTTGCTAAGTCGTTCCAAGTTCTGGCAACGCCTGTGCCCACATTCATAATGCCTGTGATATTGCGTTTATCGAGCATCCATACAATGAGCTTTGCGCAGTCTTTGACATAGATAAAGTCACGAAGCTGTCCGCCGTCCGGGTATTCTGGGTTGTCAGAAGCAAAAAGTTCTAGAGAACCCGTGGTTTGGATTTGGTCGACGGCTTTACAAATAACACTGCGCATATGGCCTTTGTGGTATTCGTTGGGGCCGTAAACGTTAAAGAATTTTAGATTTGCCACATCGCCGAGCATATTATTTTTTATGCACCAAATATCAAATAAATGCTTGGAGTAACCATACATATTGAGTGGTGTTAAAAGCTTTGTGGTTTCGATGTCATTGGTGAAACCAAGGTTACCGTTACCATAAGTTGCTGCGGAACTTGCGTTAATAAAGCGTATGCCGTATTTTTGCGCGTAAAGAAAGAGTTCTTTTGTATAATGGAAGTTGTTTTCCATTAAGAAATCGGCATTTGGTTCTGTGGTGTCCGAGCAAGCCCCCATATGAATAATAGCACGGATATGCCTACCAAAGGAGTGATTGCTCAATTTTTCCAAAAATCTGTCACGACGCACATAATCGGTATACTGTAAACCCACAAGGTTTTGCCATTTTTTTGAGTTTGACAAATGGTCAACAATCAAAATATTGGTTATCCCTATACGATTCAGTGCCCAAATAACGGCACTACCGATCATTCCGGCTCCACCTGTAACAATATACATAGATCCCTCCGCACGTTTGAAATCGACCAAAGGACGAATTCCGTTCATAAAATTATGGAAATACCTACTTTACACATGAAATCAATACAACCTAAACCCACGTTATTCCAATTCTCTTAAAACCTAAAAGGATGATATAATAAGAAGCATGTTTTTTTTAATTTAATGTCCCCTTATTAAAGTTTTTTGAGGAAAGGGGGTGGGTTTGGGAGG
>CAYJHY010000233.1:0-3359 GCA_964369875.1 uncultured Mailhella sp. | reverse complement strand
TTTATCAACGATAAAGCCTTTTGTCGCCTTTGTCCCATCGGTGCGCTTATCGGACTTGGCAGTAAGGTCAGCGGAAGTCGTCTCAAAAAATGCGGAAGCGCTTGCACCCACTGCCGAGCTTGTTTGGAAGCATGCCCCATGGACATCCAAAAGGTCTATGAAGATCGTGAAAACGAAGATGTTACCGATGCAAAATGTATTATGTGTTTGAAATGCGTTGAAGTTTGCCCCGAAAAACATGCACTGCGTTATGAACTGTTTGGAAAAACAATCACCGAATCTGATAGATTTACGGAAGAGACATGGAACAAAGAACCAAAGACAGATATATAAGAAATATTGAACGGGTAGCCAACGTAGCGATTGAAAACATTGTAAACGATATAGATTTATCTTTCTTTAAAGATGTGTATCAAGAAGCCTTTTGTAAATTTGAATCAAGCGATAAAAAATATATCGGTAGCTATTGTATTATGGTTCCCGATGAAATTATCCACGCCCTCGGCTATATTCCGCTTCGTTTGTGTGCGGGGCATCAAATCCCGACCTATCTTGGTGAGGAAATTGTCCCCCGTGATGCTTGCCCTGTAGTAAAATCTACAGTGGGCTTTCACGCCATGAAAGTTCTTCCTATGTATAATCAGTGTGAAGTTGCGGTTATGCCCATGACCTGTGACGGTAAACGAAAAAGCGCAGAAATTCTTTCGCAATTTTTGCCCATTATTCCCTTGCCTATTGAAATGTCTAAGGATAATTCCTCCTTCGAAAAGGTGGTCAGCAACCTTGTGGCACTGATTAAAACCTTAGAATATTACACAGGAAAAAAGCTTTCCAATAAAAAGCTTAAACAAGCTTGCCTTGATATTAATCTTGCGCAACAACAAGCCTATTTGTTGCAACAAAAGCTTACGGTTCCCAATCCGCAAATAAAAGGCTCAGAAGTCATGTTTGCCATGAACAGCTTTTGTTATACAAGTCCGACGCTTTGGCAAGAAGCGGTAACAAAGCTTTTAAGAACCGTTACAGAGCGTGAGGAAGATCCCAAAATACCCCAAAGACAAAGGCCTCGGGTTTTTGTTGCGGGCTCTCCCATAAGCTTTCCAAATTTCAAAGTTCCCCTTTTGCTTGAAGAACTTGGGGCACAGATTGTGGGGGATGAATCCTGTTTGTCGGGTAGATTGTTATACGATCCTATTTTGCTGACAGATTACAGCACACCAGGAATAATCAGGTCATTGGCCGCTCGTTATATTGCGGCCTGTACTTGCCCTGTTTTTGAAAACTTTGAAGACAGAATTTGCAGTCTAAAAACAAAAATAGATACGACCAAAGCCGAAGGCATTATTTACCATGTTTTACGTGGTTGTGTTCCTTATGACTTTGAATTGGTGGCGATGGAAGAGTTCGCCGAAAGAGAAAATATTCCTCTGCTTCGGGTGGAAACAGATTTCAGCACCGAAGACGTAGAGCAGGTTAAAATCAGATTTGAAGCATTTATCGAAATGATTTTCCAAAGGAGAAGAGACATTGGCTGAGTATTATTTGGGATTTGATGGGGGCTCGACCTACATCAAAGCGGCGCTTATAAGCGATAATAAAGTAGTGGCGGTGAAGGTTATGCCTACAGGTATCGACAACGATGCCACAGCCGAAAAAATGCTTAATTTTCTTATGGAACAAGCAAAGATTTCCCGTGAAGATATAGCGTTTATCACAGCCACAGGCTACAGCAGAAGAACCCTCTCCCTTGCGGATGATACCATTTCTGAAATTACAGCCCACGCCACAGGCACAAAACTCACTGCCCCCGAAGGGATTAAGCCTGCGCTTATTATCGATATCGGCGGTCAGGACAGTAAAATTATTGCCCTTGATGCTAACGGCGGTGTGAAAAACTTCCTTATGAATGATAAATGTGCTGCAGGTACAGGGAAATTCATCGAAGTTATTGCCGGTGTTTTGGAAACCACCATCGATAAAGTGGCGGGATATTCCGCACTTAGTAAAGCGCCTTGTCAAATCAACTCCACATGTGTTGTTTTTGCCCAAACAGAAATTATTTCCCTGATCGCACAAAAGAAAAATCGTGAAGATATTTTATGCGGTATGCATATTTCCATGGCAAACAGAATCGCAAAGTTAGCCAGAAAATATAAAGGCGACGGAAAGATTTTGATGACAGGCGGCGGCGCTCTCAACGACGGTCTTCGTCTTGCCATTGAAGACGCGTTGATGTGTGATGTTTACCCCGCAGTGCATCCGCAATTTAACGGCGCCATCGGGGCGGCACTTATCGCGCAGACGCAAAAAATGTCTGCTGATGCCTTTCAGAGTGACAAGCAATTCGACCAACCTCTTTTAGAAAAATTCGGTTCTGAACGCTCATGACAACATTATTCTAATTTAAGGGGTTTCACCCCTCATACTCCCCACCAAAGGGAATGATTCCCTTTGGAAACCCCGTAAATTTTATTTTTACTTGCTTTGGCAAGTAAAAATAAAATAGTTGAGGGGGTTTGGGGGAAATCATTTCCCCCAAAAAAAATTTAAACAGTAATTTTGTATATGAACCGGAATAATATAGATGACAACACTTACCATTTTTTTTACCGTAGCCGTTATGGGGCTTGCGTGTAGTTTTGGTTGCAGTACGGTGACAACTCCCTTTATTTTAGGGAGTTTACTGGGCGAAGGCAAAGATATGCGTGCAGGCAGAAAGGCTATTGCTATTTTCTCCTTAGGGAAAATACTTTCTTTGGCGGTCATGGGCTTGCTTGCCTCTATTTTTGGCTCAACCGTGCTTGCCTATATAGAAAGCATATACCCCAACAGCACCATATGGATTGTAAAAGCCTTGACCTTTGCCTTTGGTTTATGGATTATTTATACTGTATTCAAAAAAAGTCCTTGCTCAAATTGCTCCTCTTGCTCGTCCTCTGCAACGCAAAACTCCTCGCTTACTCCACTAACTCCCAGTAAATTTCATACAGGCTTTTATTTCGCCACAGGCGCCCTTTATTCCACCATTCCTTGTGCGCCTTTAGTTACCACACTCGCCTACGCAAGCACCATGTCGCCTCCTGTTGCGGTTTTGTTGCTTACTGCCTTTGGCATTGTAAACTCCATAGTCCCTGTACTTGGGCTCGCTTCTATTGTAGGGCTTGCTAATACAGAGTTTAAAAGAGACGCTCCCAATTACTTAAAATATATTAAAATTGCAGGTGGAGTTATTCTTATGCTCGCCGCTATTTATAAAGTATAGTGGATGGCTCTCTAAGGGGAGAAAAACGAAAGGGGGCGTAAGCCCCCTTATCTTTTTCTCCCCTTCCACCCCTCTTTTGTTTACCCCCAGCGTTCGC
>CAYJHY010000232.1:0-3374 GCA_964369875.1 uncultured Mailhella sp. | reverse complement strand
GGGGAGGGGGTTGGGGAGGGGAAAAACGCTTTTTTGTTCACAAAAAAGGTTTTTCCCTTCCCCAAAAAAATAAAAACCTAAAACCCTTCTCCTACCAGAAGTAAGCGCCGGCGTAGCCAACGACACGAGAGCTGTCGTTTGAGGTTGAGGCTGAGGTGTCATAGGCTGCCAGTTTGCTTTGGCTTGCGCCGAGTTTATTGGCGACCATAAGTCCTAGGACGGCAGGGAGCACACCGCACATGCTGATTTTTTCTTTCTTGACAATTTCAAGGAGTGCGGCGGGGTCTCTTGCCAAAAAGGCTTCAAGGGCTAGATTGTCTTTGCGCTTATTTTCTTCTTCGTTTGCAAAGTGATTCATATCAGAGCTGACTAAGAGGGTTATTTCTTTACCGAGCTCTTTTTCTTCTTGTATAAGCTTTGTTAAAATTTCTGCGGCTTCATTTATATGATCAAGGGAAGACACGCTGACGGGTACTATGTATAAAATTGGTACACTGTATTGTAGAAACGGCAAAATAACTTCGATAGAGTGTTCTTTTTGGTGGGCTGCTTCGTTAAAAACAAAAGGTGAATCGCCTGCAACCAAACTGTCTGCCAAATCGTTATCCAGCGGTACTTGTCCGACAGGGTTCTGCCAAGCACCATGGGGCCAAACAGCAAGGTTTTTCCCTTGACCTGTGTGGTTTGGGCAGAGAATAATAACGCGAGAGGCAAATTCAATTTCGGCAATGGTTTTAGCTGTTACGTCGCCTGAATATATGTGACCGGCATGGGGAAGCATGGCCATAATAGGCTTTATTCGTTCACAATCCAGTTGAATGGGCAAATCTTTAAAAAAAGAACCCACTGTAGTGATAATTTCTCGGGCGGACGCAGGGTAAAAACTGCCTGAAAACTGTGAGTGACGTATGATGTGTTGTTGCATATTTCCTCCATAATGCATGTCTTATCAAAGATATCATCTAAAGGCAAGCCATAATCAAAGGCATTCTATACGCAATGGATACTTTAAACTATTAAACTAAATAAATACAATGTTGTATGTTTTTTTTACATATAAGCAAATTGATGCATAAAATCCATACAGAAAAATATGTTATAAGGTCTTTAAATTGCAAACAAATTTATTAAATCCGCTTAAAGCCTTGAGCCTCAAGCTTTGGCACGTTTTATGCTTTATGTAAAGTACCAAGCCAATAAAAAGCCAATATCCTAGACTAGATAGACTGCATTGAGTGGGCTAATAGTTTAGGTAAAACAGCTATCACAGGTACTTTATGTATCGTGTGGAAATAAACAGGAGGGGTATAGATTGATCATCGTTACTTGGGATGTCCGAGTAGGGAGAGATATGGCAAGCAGCAATCTATATTCCTCCTTGTTTTATGGGAGCCGTTATGAAACCTTATGTAAAAACAAGGACGCTCATAGGGTTAGCCATAGGAGTAGTGCTTGTTTTTATAAGTTTCGTAATAAATTTTGATAAGGGCTACGCTTATGAAGATTGGCGACCTTGCCAACAGAGCGATAGTTTTATGAGCACCCTAAAAAAGTATTTAGGATTTGAAAGTAAAAGGCAGGAGCAAGAACCCCATATGGATACGACGGATGACATCAATAATAAAGAATTGGTTACCCCGGAAAATAAGGAGAAAGAACAAGGGGATAAGCAAAATAAAGATATTTAGAACATGATGTCTGAGCAAATCACATGGGAAGCGTTTTAGAGGATTTATAAAAACTCCTGTCAATATTTCACCTCTAGCAGGTGGAACACACACGCATCGTGTATCCTCACGGTGGAACGCAACCTGTACCAAAGGATTTGTTTTGACGCTTCGGCGGAAAAACTGGGTACTGCCTTAGAGACACCCTACCCACATGTAGGGTGCTCTCTCATCGATATGCTCGTGTGTTGAGGGAATACACTCGTCTAAGGACGGGTGAATTCCCTCAATCTTTTTTAAGTGGTATGGAGAGAATTTTGGTATTCTAATTTTTAATTTCTTGGGAGAGGAAAACCCTCCCTCCTTCCTCAAAAACTTTAATAGAGGGGGGGGTGTCTAAAAAACTATGCTTTTGTTAAATCATACTTTTAGATTTTCAAAGAATTGGAATGACGTGTTTGGAAACCCCGTAAATTTTCTTTTTACGAGGGTGTGTTGCCAAATTAAATTAATTTGAATTTTGGCAAGGAAAGCGAGTTTTTTGTGATGGGAGTGTACATAAAGCGTACATGACCTGAGCAAAAAAGGAGCTTGACGCAGTCCATAAATACAAAAGGAATAATTTGGAAACATACCCTAGCAAAAGCAAGTAAAAAGAAAACAGCCGAGGGGGTTTGGGG
This sequence comes from uncultured Mailhella sp., assembly GCA_964369875.1. GTDB lineage: Bacteria > Desulfobacterota > Desulfovibrionia > Desulfovibrionales > Desulfovibrionaceae > Taurinivorans. The sequence continues at coordinate 1,027 of CAYJHY010000232.1, read as the reverse complement.
GAAATCATTTCCCCCAAAAAAAGAAAAATAAACAAATGAGAGCGTGTTCACATTATTTTCTTTTGATTTCCCAGATATTGACCGTTGCGGAAGGGATTTGAGCTGAAAGGGCAAGACTTTGGCTTGATTTTACTTTTTCCATGGAAAAACCGTGGCTTTGAACAAGTTTGGGGAAATCATTAAAAATACTGCGGCCCGGTTCTGCGAGCCAAACAAGGCCGTCGTCCGCCAAGGAAAAATCTAAAAAATTAAGCACGGCTTGGAAGAATGCCTTTTCATAAACAATATCCGCCGCCCAAATTATTTTTTGAGAACGTGGGGCAAGGATTGGATAGCGCCAATCCATCACTTGAAAATCTAGGTTGGCTTGCGTGTCATGCTCGAGCAGGCTAAATTCATTGGCTTTGGCGTTTTCTTTGGCCAATAAAATAGCTTTTTCTTCATAGTCAACCCCAAGCACTTTCGCTCCCAGAAAAGCACCGCAAAGAGCTGTGAAGCCAAGACCGCACCCCAGATCTAAAGATTTTTTGTGTTCGATAAATTCTTTTTTTTCTGCTAGAAATTCCGCTAAGCCCAGAGATGATGGCCATAGCTCAGCAAAGTAGGGCAGTCTTTCGTCTAATTCTTTATCTTTTTCGTTCGCAGAATTTTCTTTGATTCCGTTCTCTTTTTGGGAATTCTCTACCATTTCTTCCCAAAGACTTTCCATATCTGCGCGCAAAATTTTCCACGAATGCCCGATGAAATCAAAATTTATGGTGTTTTTGTCACAATGTATTGACATGTTAATCCTTTTTGTTTTGCATCATACCCTTGGCCAAAGGGTGTGCCTTATCGTAAACTCGCATAAGAGCATCCATATCAAGATGGGTATAGCGTTCGGTGGTGGCAATTTTGCTATGGCCGAGAAGTTGCTGAACGCTTCGTAAATCCGCCCCGCCTTCCAGTAAATGTGTAGCAAAAGAATGGCGCAAATCATGGGGAGAAAGGTGAGTATTCAGACCGCTTGCTTGTGTATGTTGCAAAA
>CAYJHY010000231.1:0-3385 GCA_964369875.1 uncultured Mailhella sp. | reverse complement strand
TTGACCTTATCCAAGAAGGGAACGTGGGACTTATGCGTGCAATCAATAAATTTGACCCCGACAAGGGGATTAAGTTTTCCTATTACGCAACCTTTTGGATTAAAGCCTACATCCTAAAATTTATCATGGATAACTGGCGTATGGTTAAAATTGGCACCACTCAAGCCCAAAGAAAACTTTTTTATAATCTGAATAAAGAGCGCCAAAGATTGGTTTCACAAGGTTTTGACCCCGATGCAACGGCTCTTTCCGAAGCCTTAGGGGTTTCGGTGGATCAGGTTGTGGAAATGCAACAACGCCTGAGCACCAGTGATATGTCCCTTGATACTCCCGTCAATGACGAACACGGAAGCGCAAGCAAGGTGGACTTTTTCCCTGCCCTAGGCCCTGGAATTGAAGATAGTTATGCCGAAGCAGAAATTGCAAGCCTTGTGCAAGAGCGCATAGCCAGCCTTTTGCCCGAACTTTCAGAAAAAGAAACTTTTATTTTACAAAACAGATTGCTAACCGATGACCCCGTCACTTTAAGAGAAATCGGAGAAAAATACGACGTTACAAGGGAAAGAATACGTCAGCTCGAAGCCCGCTTACTCATTAAACTTCGCAACCATTTAGGCAATGAAATCAAAGACTTTTCAGAATCATGGATACAAAACTAACCCAAAAGAAACTCGGGTTGTTTCTAAATTGAACTCATTTTAAATTTTGGACATTTTCAAAACAAGCAAGTGCTCTTGGTGGGGGTGTACATTAAAAAGTACACACTGTATATCAAGTAGGAGCTTGAAGCCGCCCATAAATAAAAAAGAACAACTTAGAAACATCTCCAACATGAAACTTCTAATTTTTGGAACGAATATATGCGAACCCACCTTCTTCTCATCCTCGCCCTCTCTGTCAGCTTGCAGGCTTGCAGCCCCAAAGCAGCCAATTCCAGCAATGGGTTACATGCCGAAGCACAAGAAAGACAAACAATTGAGGTTAAAGATAAGCAATCTCTCGACCCCAAAGCGTTACAAAGATTATTGCAAAGGCGTTTTGTACTCAATAAAAACGCTTCCGAAATATTCTCTTACTTGGCCCTCACGGAAGCTATTCAGCATAACGATTTAAAAGGTGTTGCGTCCGCAGTAAAAATGCTTCTCAACCATACCCCAAACCCAAGCGCTTTGGCGGAAGCCGCCTCTTGGTTTTTATCCCATGGACATTTGGCAGAAGCAGAACTTCTACTCAGAAATGCACAAGAAAAACTTTCAGACGACCTAAACATCCACGTAATGCTTTCAGAAGTTTTACTTTTACAAAATAAAGTAAACGAAGGGATCACAATCTTAGAGCAGTATGTCAAGAAAAATCCGACTGCATATATCGCCAAAATGGAGCTCGCTTTAGCGTATCTGAAAGTCGAACAACCCCAAAAAGCCTTTGAATATTTTTCAAGCCTCCCACAAACGGAACAAACCCCCCTTGTTCTCTACTATTCCGCCATGGCCTTACGAGAATTAGAGCGTACAAACGAGGCAATCATATTTTTAGAAAGAGCCCTCGAACAAAACCCTGATTTTTTAGAAGCTCTCCTTGAGCTTGCCAACATGGAAGAACGCAACAATAACTTCACAGCCGCTAAAAAACATTATAAAAAAATACTGGAGGTCGACCCTCACAATCAAGAAGTAAGTCATGGCCTTGTCATACTTGCTCTTAAGAGTGACGATCTCAAAACAGCCGTGGAAATTACCCAAGACGTCACAAGCCCCTATACTTTTATAGTGGGAATTTCCGCCTCTCTTATGGAAGAGAAAAAAACGGAACTGGTGGAAAAATACTTGTCTCAGTTGGCTAAAATGGAAACCCCGCCCGAAGAACTTGCTTACTTACGTGGAGCATTGGCCTATGAAGCCAATAAGGATTACAAAAAAGCTCTTTCCTATCTATCGGAAGTACAACCAAACAGCAGATTTTATAAAAACACGCTTGAACTTCGCATTCAAATATATTTAGAAGAAAAAAACTACGATAAGGCTCTTGAAAATTTAGAACTTGCTCAAAAAACCTTCAAAGATGAAGTCGGTTATTATACCACCATTGTTCAAATTTACCTTCTCAAAGAAGAGCATCAAAAAGCGCACGACACACTCAAAAAACATCTGGAAATTGCGCCTGAAGATATGCAAGCAAAGTTCTATTACGCCTTCACTTTCTCTAAATTAAATCAAGATGATGAAGCCATAGAACTCATGGAAAACATCCTTGAAGAAGATCCTGAAAATTACGAAGCCCTCAACTTTATAGGTTACACCTATGTAGAGCAAGGAAAAAAACTGGACTATGCTTTGGAACTTATCGAAAAAGCAGACAAGTTGCATCCCGATACAGGCTTTATCACCGATTCTTTGGCGTGGGCACATTACAAACTCAAAAACTATGAAAAAGCCTGGATTTTTATCCAAGAAGCTCTTCAGCATGCTAACGAATCCGAAACCCTAGACCCAAGCATGTGGGATCACTATGGTGATATAGCCTACAAACTCGGCAAACTCGAAGAAGCAAAAAAAGGGTGGAAACGTTCCCTTGAAATCAAAGCCGATGAAAGAGTTACCAAGAAATTAGAAAAAATCCAATAATCAGTTTCCCTCATTAAACATATCCAAATCTCCCAAAGAGTGATTTCAATGTATACGAAAGCAAATCCCCTACCCTTGATAAAAAAAACATTTTTATTCTGTTTCTTCATTTGTCTTACGGCCTGCGCAGGCAAAGAAGCCTCCCTCACCCCCACAGGTCCGATGAGCTCGCCAAGTGAAGAAGAAGCCAATACTTTATGGGAAAAATTCACACAAAAACACAAAGAACAAACCCTGTCCCCCATGAGTGTTAATGGTAGTCTGCGTTTTGGTCTAAAAGAAGAAAGTCACCGTGTTCAATTTATCCTTTGGTCAAACGGAAAGTTTCCCGTGCGCCTTGATTTGCAAGCAAGCATTGGCGCAAGCGTTGCTAAAATAAAACAAGAAAAGGAAGAAATCCTCCTCTACTTCCCCCAAGAAAAACAAGTTGTCACCGCTCCAAACACAGATATTCTCAATGATATTCTAAGCACAAGTTTTAACGTTCCCATTTCACTGCTCGACACATTCTACCTTATCAACCATCGCTACGATCTAGTTTTTCAAGACATAGAACTTCAAGACACAGACCTTACAAAAGGTCGTAGTCCCCAAGAAAAATACAGTTATACCTTTAAAGATTCAAAATACTTCGGTGTGGTCAATCTAAACGCTAACGCAAAGCCCGTCTTTTTAGAGCTAAACGATCTTTGGCAAATAAATTTCAGCTATAGGTCGAACGGCTCTGTTCAAAAAATTGAAATCCAAAGCCTCGAAAACAC
>CAYJHY010000230.1:0-3428 GCA_964369875.1 uncultured Mailhella sp. | reverse complement strand
GCATCCATACCGCTTTCTAGGGACTTTTTAATGTCTTCTTCGAAAGAGTTGGCTGTTACCGCCAAGATAGGCACTATTTTCGCGTCGCTTCTGTCCATTTGCCTGATGGCTCTGGTGGCTTCAAAACCGTTCATTTTCGGCATTTGAATGTCCATCAAAACGATGTCATAGTAACCAATTTCAGACTTTTCAAACATCTCAACTGCGGTTGTGCCGTCGTCTGCTTCTTCGGATTGGGCTTTGACGCCTGCAAGAAGTGATTTTAAAATCATACGGTTGATTTGCACGTCATCAACAATAAGAGCACGCTTACCGGTCAAAATACTCAAGTCGATATTTTTTGCTTCCGGCTCTTTGGGTTTTACTTTGGCCGCTTGTTCGAGACGGATGGTAAAGGTGAGGGTGGTTCCGTAGTCATCGGAACTTTCCACACGGATTTTACCGCCAAGTTGCTGAACAATTCTTTGACAAAGGGAGAGACCAAAGTTTTCATCAAGTCCTTTAGAGTTAATGAGAGCATCATCAATTTCGATAGGATCTTCGATGGCTTTGATTTTCTTATCATCCATGGCAAGACCGTTATCGTGAATACTGAACTTAAAGCGAGTTTCGTTGCCGCCCACTTGCTCTTGTGTAATCTTCACATCCACGGTACCTTCGGGTGCCGCTTGCGCCATGGCACTTGTCATAAGTGTGATAAGTGTTTGACGAATACGCACAGGATCTGACAAGAAGTGTTGCTCTTCCTTGCTTGGCAAGGTTACATTGAGCTCAACCTTACTGTCGGCGGTGAAACCTTTGACCAGTCTTTGCACGTCGTTGAGAAGCCCTGTCATATCAAATATTTCTTTCTTCAGAGTAATATTTGTGAGATCGAGCTTTGAAGTTTCGAGAATTTCGTTAACCAAGGAGAGTAAGTGCTTGGTTGAATCTTCGATTTGATTGATTTGATCACCCAAATCGTTGACGGTTGTAGATGTATCCACAAGCTTATCTTTGGCAATGGTGCTCATGCCGAGAATAGCGTTCATAGGAGTACGGATTTCATGGCTCATTCTTGCAAGGAAGGCACTCTTTGCGGAGTTGGCTTCGTTGGCTTCAAAAATGGCTTTTTCAAGACCTGTTTGGGTTTCACGAAGTTTTCTTTCCACACGCACACGAGCAGAGATGTCACGGGCAACACCCACAATACCTTCAAATTCGCCTGAACTTGAGTAAACGGGGGTACGAACAACCTCGACAATTTCTTGGTGGCCGTCGGCAAACTTGATTTCTTCTTCTGAGTAAACAAGCTTTTTATTTTCTTTTGCTTTGGTGTCGTAAGCAACATCATTAAAGACCATACCGGACGGAAGAACGTCAGAGGCTTTTTGATCGATAATAGTTTGAGAATCTTTACCTGTAATGGAGCAGAAACGAGGGTTAACGGTGACGTATTGTTCATCACGGTTCTTATACCAAATAAGGTCAGGCGAAGCAGAGAACACGGTCACAAGGAGTGTACGTTGCAAGGCGATTTCGTGTTGACGCAACATCATTTCCGTTACATCTTGGGCGCTGATGGTGTGGCCGATAATTTCGCCTGTTTCGTTGGTAAATGCTTCTACGCTGCCTTTATAGTAGCGCTCGTCTGCAAGGTTTTTGAAGACTTCGTTTTCATTGGTGCTGTCTCTAAAGAAGACAAGGGGGTTTTGCTCACCAAAAACAGTGTCGTCGGTATAGCTTACGCCTTCAATTTCGTTAAAGTCTTTTTGTAAGAAATTGGTAGCGGCGTTATTGGCGTATAAAATCTTATCTTCCAAATCAACAATAATAAGGATATCACGAACACTTTGCTCGATACTGTCGGCCATGACGTCAAAGGATTCACACAAAATTCCCATTTCGTCTCGCACAGGCTCGTTAAATCTAAAGTGACGTTTACCGGCTCTAAAGAGGTGCATACCGTTATTAATGAAGGTTACACGCTTGGTAAGGCTTGAAGCAAGCCAAATAGCGATAAAGATAACGAGCACTGTCATAAGGATGGTAGAAATAGAGAGAGAATAAGCAGTTTCCATAAGAATGGAGCTCATGTTTTCGTCACTCTCTTGAATAATTTCTTCGATGTGCTCACCCATAATGGTTGCGGGGGCGGTAAAGTCGTTCAAGCCCGCGCCGATGGCTACGAAGCCAAAACCGATTTTAGCTTTGCCGTATTGTCCTGTATAGTAAGGGATGGCGGCGGCCGTGGTAAGTTTTGTCAGACCGCTCCAAATAATGACGAAGGAACCTGAGCCACCGTCGCTTGCAAGGTCAAACCAGCCGACACACTGAGGTGCGTGATTGAGGTAACGACAATCAAGACCAAGAAGTCCTTGTTTTATAAGTTCCTTTGAACCTTTCTTTTTAACAGACTGTTCAAAGAACGTAGGTTCATGGGCGATAAAGTCGAGATAATCCTCACCGCTTTCTTGCCATCTGTCGTATAAGGACTGCTCAAGCCAAGGAATTTCAGGATTTCCTGTTTCGGGATTATAGCCTGCAATAGAGTGATGGCGAGGGTGTGCAATGCTTCTGCCTTTGTAGTCCCAAATAAATGCATAGTTGCCTGTAAAAGCATTGGAAAGCTCTGTATAACGTTCCGCCATGGGGGTAATATAGGCCATCATATCAAGGAGGTGATCGTGGTTAAGGGCTAGGGTCACATAGCCTATTTTTTCTTCTCCGTTATAAACGGGAGTTGCCCAACGCACAATCCCTTCAAAGCGTTTGCCCACAGGGTTTTCAAAACCGGAGAAGGCTTCGTTTTCGGGGTCGTATTCTGTACCGAATTTTTTTGCATTAAATTTATTGTAAACACCGATGACTTTTGACGGCACATAGGCACCGATTACATCGGAAACGTAGATTTCACCGCGTTTGAGGGAGGATAAATGAGAAAAATAATCTTCTGCTTTCACAAAGGTGTTTCCTTTATCGGACACATCTTTAAGCTGTTTATCCATTACATCGTCAGTGGTGACTTTAATAACTTCATTTCCGTTTAAATCAATAAAGGTAATTTCTCTGAATAGCGGAATGGACTCATAAGTAAAGGTATCTGCAGGGCGATAGCTAAAGAACAAATCGTTTTCTTTTAAGGAAGATTGACGCATTGCGCCGCGCGATTTAGCTTCTACTTCTTCCCAAAGAGCGCTTTGCTCCAAGTTTTCTTCATCCATAATCCATTCGGATTGCTTTATAACCCTACGGGTTTGTCCCACAACGAAAGCACGATACATCTCTTCTGAGGGTGCAAATTCGCTGACGGTTCGGATGTCGGCATCTCTGCTATAAAGAAAATCTGCCACATCTATCGCAGCATCGGTGGTTAATCTTTCAATATTTTGTTGCGACAACGATTGTAGCGCATCGGTTGACTCTTTAATAGTCAACTCTTTGGTTGC
>CAYJHY010000229.1:0-3463 GCA_964369875.1 uncultured Mailhella sp. | reverse complement strand
TTGGATTAAACCCAGTTGGTCAAGAGTGAAACTTTTATTAGCATCCACCGCGAACAATAAATGATTATTTTTTTCTATGATTTTTTTCAAAGAGTTGAAATCAGTTTCAGGACTGATTTTGAGTTTGATCCGTTTACAACCCATTTCGCTGTATTCAGTCAGTTTATTTTGTAAGGCATTCGAATCCAAATTATCGCCAAGAACAAGCCCCATGGGAATTTGTGGCATTAATTGTTCAGAAAAAATAGATTGTATAGCATTTTCATGACGTGCTTTATAGTAGATATCCACTAGGGCATTTTCAAGCCCCGCTATGGCCATGGGGAGTATTTTTGAACAATATTTATGCACATCAAAAGGGTGATTGATTGTATAAATACCTGATAAAAGTTTGGGCAAATATTCTTCGCTTAAGATTTTATAAACATCCGCTACAGTTTCAGAGGTATAAAAAGGGTCTACAAAAGCAGGAGCTTCACCGTAGCCGACAATACCATTATTATCTTCAAGTTTAATTACTACGGTGTCTCTTTCGGATAAAAGCGTTTTAGCAGACGAAAAAGAAAACTTCATGGGAATACGCAATTGAAATAATGTGACTTTTTTTATTTGCATATATCTTCCATTAGCTTTTGTCGCTGAATTTTACCTGTTGCATTACGGGGTAATTCTTTATAAAATATTATTTGTTTTGGTAACTTATATTTTGCTAAACGAGAGGAAAGAAAATTAAAGATTTCGTCTTCATTGAGTGTTGTTGTCACGCAAAGGACGGGAACTTGTCCCCATTTTTCATCTACTAAGGGCACTACGGCACATTCTTGGATTTTTGCATGAGAGTAAAGTAAATCTTCGATTTCTTTGGGATAAATATTTTCACCCCCTGAAATTATAATATCTTTACGACGATTGAGTAAAAATAAAAAGCCGTCTGTGTCTAAATATCCGATATCGTCTGTATTAAAATCCTCACCAATATTTTCTTTACCTAAATAGTTTTTCAAAAGCATGGGGCTTTTGATCCAAACTTCTCCTACGCCTTCCTTATCTTTGTTTTTGATACGAATTTCTACTCCGTCAAGGGCTTTGCCCACAGAAGAAATTTTATTTGGAAACTCAAAAATTGAAAAACTTGTAATTTGGCTACAGTGTTCGGTCATGCCATAGGTTTTACAAAGAGGGAGATTTTTTTGTTTACATTTATCTACTAAGGCTTGTGCGATGAATTCACCGCCAAGCAAAATAAGGCGTAATGTGTGATTCTCCAACTTGTCTACAAACCTCGTCAAAAGGGTGGGCACCAATGAAATCATATTAATTTTTTCTGTTGATAATAGCGCCAACAGCTTTTCTTCCTCAAATTTTTCCATAATGGTGACTTGTGTACCGTTATAGAGAGATCGTAATAAAATCGACAGTCCGCTTATATGAAAAAGAGGAAGTAAAATAAGCCAATTATCATTATTTGTCACCCCTAAAGCCTTGGCAGACGCTTGCACATGAGCTAAAATCTGCCCCCAGCGTATGGGTACGGATTTAAATTTCCCTGATGTTGCGCTTGTGTTCATAATGACGGCTATTTGTTCTTTATCAAAAGACCAATCAAACTCTTCGGTTGTGACAATTTTCTCGCTTGTCTGAGATAATACATCTTCAAAACAAGATAACGAAAGCGAATTTTCTTGATGGTGAGAACTTGTGTTCCTCATGAAATTTACACAATCTAAACCTTTTTGCGTGATCATACGCCGTGAAGTAAGTAAAAAGGATGCCTCACATTGGCTCATCTGTTCTGCAATTTCTGTGGATGTTAGATGACCATTAATCAAAAGCACTTCTTTTTTCAATAAAAAAAGAGCATAAAGCGTGAGCGCCATAGCCTGAGAATTTTCTGAAACCAAGGCAACTCTGTTCACATTTACCAAGGAAACTTGCAAAGCTTTTGCCAAAGGCAAAACCAAAGAGTAGACTTCCCCAAAAGAAAGCCCATCCAAACAAAGATTTTCAGGATTTTTATCTCTATGTTCTTTTAACCAAAGCATTATTTTATTTTCACAAAGAATATATTAAAGTTTTTTTGGAAAGGGGGAGGGGTTGCCCAGTGTTTTTTTGGATGGGAAAACGCTTTTTTGTTCACAAAAAAGGTTTTCCCCCTCCCAATAACTTAAAACCTCAACCCTCTCAACAAAGCTTAGGGGAATTTAGGGAATTGCTTGAAATTAGGTGTTCTTTTTTCTTTGAATGCGTCACGCCCTTCTTTGGCTTCTGCTGTGGTGTAGTAAAGAAGAGTTGCATCGCCTGCGAGTTGTTGTAAACCTGCAAGACCGTCGGTATCGGCGTTAAAGGAAGCTTTAAGGAAACGTAAAGCCATGGGGGAATGTTGCAAAATTTCTTTTGCCCATTGTACGGTTTCTTCTTCCAATTTCTCAAAAGGTACGACATGGTTGACAAGCCCCATGTCAAGAGCTTCTTGAGCGGAATATTGACGACACAAATACCAGATTTCACGGGCTTTTTTATGACCTACGAGGCGAGCCAAGTAGCCTGCGCCATAACCTGCATCGAAAGAACCGACTCTTGGGCCTGTTTGACCGAATTTAGCGTTTTCGGAAGCTATGGAAAGATCGCAAACTACATGTAAAACATGACCGCCACCTATGGCAAAACCATTGACCATAGCGATAACGGGTTTAGGAATAATGCGGATAAGGTGCTGTAAATCAAGAACATTTAAACGAGGGATATTATCATCACCCACATAACCGCCATCACCACGCACTTTTTGATCGCCACCTGAACAAAAGGCTTCTTTTTCTTGGCCTTTGCCGTGGTTGGCACCTGTAAGAATAATCACACCAATTTCGGCATCTTCACGGGCATAGGTAAAGGCGTCTAGAAGTTCCATAATGGTTTTGGGGCGAAACGCGTTACGCACTTCAGGGCGGTTAATAGTGATTTTTGCGATTTCACCATGGGTTTCATAAATAATATCTTCGTAATTTCTGTCGAGAATATCCCAAGTAATACTCATGTCATGTCCTTTTTGTTTATTTTATATGTTTATAAAATTATTTACTTTTTGTAAGAAAACTACTTTTTGTTCCAAATGGGTATTATGCCCTGCACCTTTAATGTTTTCCCAATAAAAATTTGGTAAAATTTGTGCATATTTTTGCCCAAGTGACCGATAATAAGGATCATTATCACCGCTCAGATATAAAATAGGCAAAGAAAGTTTTTTTATTTCTTCACCTAAGTAGGGTTGTACACCTTGTCCACTCTGTAAAAGGCTGAGTGCTAAGGCGTGGGCGTCGTTTTGTAAACGCTTTTCTCTAATATTTTTCTGCACATGCTCAGGGAGTTTTTTTTGCCCGCTGAACAAAGGAAGGTTTGACCAAAATTCATCAAACCAATGTATACCTTTTTGAGAAATTTGTTCTGCCAAAGCTTTGTCTTTTGCTTT
>CAYJHY010000228.1:0-3476 GCA_964369875.1 uncultured Mailhella sp. | reverse complement strand
CATGGTTGCCCTGCAAAAGCTCCTCGGGAACTCGAAGCCCTTGAAAAGTTTCGGGGCGAGTATAATGAGGATACTCTAAAAGATCGTTACTGAAACTTTCGTCGTCCCCCGATTCGTTTTTTCCCATATAGCCTTCTTGCAAACGAGCGGTGGCCTCGATAAGGGCAAGAGCCGCCACTTCCCCACCGTTCAAAATAGCTTCCCCCACACTCACCCGTTTTATAGGCAAAAGTTCATATAAACGCTCATCAAAACCTTCATAGCGTCCACAAATAAGGGTAATATTTTCTTCCTTGGCAAGTTCTCTCGCCATATCTTGGGAAAGGGGTTGCCCTGTAGGAGTCAAGGCTATAATAACACCGGGGTTTTCAATGGATTTTATGGCATCAAGAATAGGTTGAGCCATAAGCACCATACCGGGACCGCCTCCATAAGGGCGATCGTCCACTTTTTGGTGTTTGTCTTCGGTAAAATCACGGGGATTAACGTAATTTACCTTTACAAGTCCTGCCTTTTCTGCTTTAGCAAAAAGGGCGGTTTGTAAAGGTGAATGGAACCACTCAGGAAATAAGCTGACAAGATGATACTGCATGAAAATAATTTAACCACAAGAAAAGCATAGGCAACAAGAAAAGAGTATCTTATCGCCTATGCTAAATTACTTGTTTTTTTGTTTAGAAGTTTGTTTACGAGCAGAAGGTTTGTGAGAAGAGCTTTTTGGCTCTTTTTCACTTTGTTCCGCAAGATATAAATCAACCAGACCCTCCGGTGGATTTATATATACTTTTTTGTTAGGAAGATCATATTTTTCAATGAACTCCGAAACAGCAGGGAAAAGAATTTCTTTCCCGTCACGGCTTTTAATTGTCCACAACTCCTGCCCTGCCGGAAAGCTAATTTCCTCAATAATGCCAAGCTCTTCTTCGTAGTCTACAGTTACAGATGCATCATTTTGAGAATCCTCAGCTCCATTTTTTGCACCAGAATGCAAAATGGCCTTAGAACCAATTATATGATATAAAAAGGGTGCTTGTTCCGAAGCTTCAAGGTCATCCAAGGAGACATCATCCAAAGAAATCAAACCGTCTTCTTGAAAATCCCCATCAAGCTCCCCTTGCTCAGATTCGTAAGCGAGCAAGGTTTCGTCAATAACCAAATCATAATTACGAAGAAATTCTGCTTCAGTGCGAGTGTTCACACCTTTTATTTTTAAAATAAGCAAGTTCCCTTGCGCACGCCAAGAAGTGATAGCAACCGTTTTTGCTTCTGATTTTTCTGTTTTGAGAAAGATTTGGCCTTCTTCAAAATAAGAAAAAGACTCCGCATAATACTGGGCACACACTTCACCGCGAATACCGTGTGGGCGCGTAATACGCCCCACAATTACAAAAGAACGAAGAGATGACATTATTCCAAGATTTCCAACACAACACGTTTGCGAGCTTTTGCAGACACCGCACCAAGAAGTGTACGAATCGCTCTTGCTGTACGCCCTTGTTTTCCGATGACCTTACCCAAATCTTCTTTAGCTACAGAAAGTTCAAGTACAGAGGTTTGTTCACCTTCAATTTCACGTACTTTCACATCGTTAGGATTGTCTACCAGTGATTTTGTGATGTATTCAACGAGTTCTTTTTGCATAACTTCCTCTCGGATGTGCGTTTGCCCCGACAACAAAAGGGGTTCGATTGCGCTTCTAACGCTTGGATTAAGCCTTGTAAATTTTGATCAAAATCAGAAAAGGCACATATGTTAATTATATAATAGCTATAAACGGTGTTTTAGTCAATACATAGAAAATCTTCTGTAAAATCTTTTTAAATTTGTCTTGTTATTCCTAAAAAACAACTGTATACAAAGGCTATGTATACTTTTAGCAAAAATTTAATACGATATATAACAGGCTTTTTTATGCGTGCATCAGTCTTTATTCTTACTTTTTTTCTATTATTTTACCCGAACATATCGGGATTTGCACAAGGTGCCCCAAGCATTGACAAAAACTTAAGCTTTTTCCACACAAGCACCCCTATTGATTTACCCCAAAAGGGTACATTACAAAACGAATACAAAAACAACTGGTTACGCATCAATGACAACATTGCCTACATGCGTCTTTTTAAATATTTACCAACAGATTCAGAGCTTTCACAACTACCACCACAAAATATTTCCATCGACATATTAAAATTTAGAACAGCTAACTATAATTTTTCGGTTTATAGCGCAAATATCGATAATATCATCGATTCTGTCGCAACTCCCCTCCCTATCGAAGAGTGGATAAAACAAAAACAACTTATCTCTGCCATCAACGCCTCCATGTTTTTACCGGACGGAATAACAAGTAACGGGTATTTACGGAAAAATGGCATATACAACAATAAACACATAGGTAAACGCCTTGGAGCTTTTTTTCTGGCCGACCCTAAAAATTCCCATAGCGATGATGGCAAAATCTTGCCAAAAGCAACTATTCTTTACAAAGATGAAAAAAATCTTTCACGATTCGGCGACAATAAAAATATCAGCATTGAAGACCTATTAAACTCCTACAATGTGGTCGTGCAAAACTTTAAGCTCTTTGATGCGATAGATGATACTATAGGGGACGCTATAGACACGGATAAAACACCGTCGCCTGAGCCGTCACGCCTCACAAAAAGCACCGAAAACCTTAAAGGCGACCAATGGACCAGCCAAAGACAACATTCCATCACAGCCATTGCAGAAGATAAAGACGGCAACATTCTTTTCTTACACGCCGAACAAGCCCTGACCATCCAACAATTCGCTGAAGTTGTCAAAAACAGCCAAGAACTAAACCTCTGCCGAGCCCTCTACACCGAAGGCGGAGGACAAGCAACCATGGGCTTGGAGCTTGATGACTACAAAAAATACTGGTTGGGACAAGGAAGTTTCCTCCTCTTTATGACAGGAAATCAAAATCTTCCCAATGTTATCGGAGTTACAGAATAATATAAAGACCACTAAAGGGGAAAACCAAGGGCAAGCCCTATGTTTTCCCCTTTAGAATTCCCCTTTCCTTACCCTTAGCGTTCGCCGTTTGCTCCTTACGTCGCTTAAAGGCGAACTTGTCCGTTAAAGTTTTTCCTTGCTAAATCGTACGTTATTGCTTTGTCCTTTCGCCTCTTGTTCGTCCCTCACTTCGGGGCTCACATTAAGCAAGTGCGTATTTGCTCTTTCATTAAACATGTAAAACTATTAAGAACGAGACGCCCAAAAACTTCACCCGAACGCAGTGAGAGGGAAGCAGGTAACGCAAAGCATAATGAAAAAAAATGAAAGAACTTTTCCGACAAGTTCGCCCTTAAGCTGACCAAAGGGAAGCAAACGGCGAACGCAAGGGGTAAACAAAAGAGGGGCCAAAAAATAAAGAGGTCAGGGAAAAAAAGATAAGGGGGCTTGCCCCTTTCGTTTTTCTCCCCTTTAAATAAAAAAAGTCCTTCATCTTA
>CAYJHY010000227.1:0-3479 GCA_964369875.1 uncultured Mailhella sp. | reverse complement strand
AAGCTTGTCGGTTATGGAGGCGGGCTTGATATGAAAGAATATTTACTTAATTTAGAAGCAAAATACAAAAACGATTAATCTTTTCATAAACGATAACCCTTTTCATAATACACCGGCTTCTAAAATCTAATAATAAAATACTATAACCATCTAAAACAAGGATTCAAAATGTCAGAAAGCCTTCCAAACTGCCCTACATGTGCATGCACCTATACCTATCACGACGGCTCAAATTATGTTTGTCCCGAGTGTTCTTATGAGTGGAACGAAAACACCGTAAACGAAAACGACATCAAAGTCGTTGATTCCAACGGTAATATTTTAAAAGACGGTGACACCGTCGTCGTTATCAAAGACCTCAAGGTTAAAGGTGCTTCCAATCCCATTAAACAAGGCACCATTGTAAAAAATATTACTCTCGTCGACGAAGCAGGGCATAATATTTCCTGTAGAATTCAAGGCTTTGGTTCCATGAATCTTAAATCAGAGTTTGTAAAAAAGGGATAGTGGCTTAGTTGGCTGGGACCAACTTTAATAACACCCATAATATCTATTAATACCACTAAATATACAAACAAAAACACTGCAAGAAATAAGCACCGATGTAATTATGTAGAGGAAGCTATTTTCTTGCAGTGTTTAGCGTTTAAAAAACCTCTAACGCAAAACACTATAATACATACATTCGAAGCTTTCAACAAAATCACTTTTTGGTGCAAAAAAAACAATTTTTCTACTCGTAAACGCATTTTTTTTTGCATATTTGAGACAAAATAAGAGGGATACCATTAATATAAACCGATGTTAGCCTGTGATACTTGTCTTTCTAAAACAGTTGTGCTAGTAAAAAAAAACGGTTTTATTTTTTCACACACGTCAAATAGTTACAAAAAAATCTTTTTTTTGTAAGGTTTAAAGCCTTATTAGCTCCATGAGCTTTTTATCGTTACAGTATTTTTTTTATGTGCAAAATATAAAAGCAATACGTTTCATTGATTGCAGTTATACAGAGGAAATCTTAGCAAGTAAGCAATTGACAGCAGATATAGTTTTATCTACACGTTGTTTATGATGTCTTTTGTCGCTTAAAACTTCTTTAAGTGTGCAAAATGAGTTTGCAGAAAGCACATATACTCTGTGTATTATTACATAGCGTTTTAGTTACTGATTTATTAGATCGTGATAGTTTAGATGACATGTTAAGGTGGTTTTTATGGATAGAAAACATGATGATTTTTTTTATGCGGTTATGATAAATGATTTTCAAGGGGTTCAGGATTTTCTCAACTCAGGAATAAACGTTGACACCATGGACAACACCGGTTGTACCGCCTTGCATCTGGCCAGTTCATGCGGTTTTATAGAAATTGTAAACCTTCTTATTTCTAGGTGTGCAACGATTGACATTCAAAGCTCACTGGGCAATACAGCCTTTCATATGGCTTGCCGATGGGGTCAATTCCAAATAGTGAGAAGGCTTTTGGACTGTCACGCCGATGAAGGACTCCAAAACCAACAAGGCTATACCGGATTGCATTTTGCTTCCTATTTCGGGCATTCTGTCATCGTTAAAATATTGCTTGAAGAGTACTCAGGAAGTTGCGTAGACACACTAGACAGAAGAAGGTATACCGCTTTACATATGGCGTGCTTGTGGGGCAATTTGGCAGTGGTGAAAACACTTTTGGCACACAACTCAAGCCTTAACCTTTTAACTATAGACGACGAAACACCACTCGATATCGCATCAAATATGAATAGAGATGAAATAGTACATTATCTGGAAAGCTACTTGCCTTTAGAAAAAGAATGTGATTCCTTTGCAATAAAACGAGGTTTTCGTGGAAAATTAGTGTCTTTTTTGTCAGGCTTGCACTCAAAAACAGGATAATTACATAAACAAAATAATTATAAACGTATTTTCAAAAGAAAAGTACATGAAAGAAAGCCCATACTTTTATAAAAAACGACAAAAAAAAAGGCTTACTAATGTAAGCCTTTCAAAAGTGGTCGGGGCGACTGGATTCGAACCAACGACCCCCTGTTCCCAAAACAGGTGCGCTACCAAGCTGCGCCACACCCCGACAAGTGTATGATTTGGTTATCTTGCGATAACTCTGAAATCGTTTCTACGATTAAGTGCCCAAACTCTTTCACCTGTACCGTCTACAGCAGGTCTTTCCTTGCCATAGCTGATCATTTCGAGCTGGTCGGGATTTACTCCCAAAAGCACTAAATATTCTAAAGCTGCACGAGCCCTTCTTTCACCCAAAGCAAGGTTGTACTCTTGGGTTCCGCGCTCGTCACAGTTGCCTTCAATACGTACGCGAATGCTTGGGTATTGACGCAAAAGTTGCGCTTTTTGATTGAGCACTGCACGATATTGTGGTGCAATATCGTATTTGTTGAACTCAAAATAAATTACGCCATCAGTGATGGTTTGAGCAGCAACATCAACAGTAGCCACTTGACCACCTGTTTGAGCTCCACCGTCAACAGGGGCTGTATTCTTTTTCGCACAACCAAAACCAATGAATGTCACAAAACATAGCATGGCAATAAGTTTTTTGCTTTTCATAAAATGCCTCATTAGGTAAACTCTCAAACTTCTTGCGTGAGCAAGTAAAGACGTTTTACTCAGAATACCGTTTCTTGTCAAGCAAAATTTTATATTTTTTTCAAATAAAATTAAACAATCTCATTAATAGCTGATTTTACAGACAAAGCATATTCATAAATATATTTTGGACTCGCTTCTTTGTGTTCTTCCACAATCTTCATAATAGCAGACCCAATAATAGCACCGTCCGCTTTTTGTGCCATGTTTCGCGCTTGTTCGGGGGTAGAAATTCCAAAGCCGATGGCAAGCGGTATGTCGGTCACAATTCTGGCCTTGGTAACCATAGCATCAATATTCGTGGTGATGTTTTGTCTGACCCCCGTCACCCCCATGGAAGAGACAAGATATAAAAACCCCTCGGCACTTTTAGCGATTTCTTCAATTCTTTGCTCGGAAGTCGGGGCAACCAAAGAAACCAATTCCACGCCATACAATCTACAAACGCTTGCAAATTCATCCTTTTCTTCAAACGGCACATCGGGCAATATAAGACCGCAAACCCCAACATCTTGGCAACGTTTTGCAAAACGCTCTATTCCATAAGAAAAAACCACGTTGGCATAGGTCATAAAAACCAGAGGAACACTCAACTTAAACTCTTCAAGCATCTGAAAAATTTTATCGGTTGTCACTCCGCCTTTCAAAGCCCTTGCGTTGGCATTTTCAATCACTTCCCCTTCGGCGGTGGGATCGGAAAAAGGAATGCCAAGCTCAATCAAGTCCGCTCCTGCCTTTTCTAAGGCAAGTAAAATTTCCTTTGAGGTTTCAAGATCGGGATCTCCCATGGTCACAAAGGGGATAAAGGCCTTACCGTTTTGAAATGCTTTTGCTATACTCATTCTGAAATCTCCTCGCCTCT
>CAYJHY010000226.1:0-3492 GCA_964369875.1 uncultured Mailhella sp. | reverse complement strand
AATAAAATTAACCAAAACCTTCTTACTTCAGCCAGTTATTAAGGGTTTGGAAGAGAACTTGTGGTGAAATTGGCTTTGTAATATGTTCATTCATTCCGTGATCGAGACTTTTTTGCTTATCTTCGAGCATGGCGTGTGCAGACATGGCAAAGATTGGGAGCTTCTCGAACTTCTTGTTTTCTCGAATTTTTTTGGTTGCGGTGAGACCGTCCATAATGGGCATTTGAATATCCATAAGAATGACATCAAATTCTTGTTCTTCTAAAATATCGAGTGCTTCTTGTCCGTTATCGACTGTTGTGACGAAATAGTTCGCTTTTTTTAGAATTTCTTGCGCAACCAGTTGGTTGATTTTATTATCCTCCACTAAAAGTACACGCCATTTTGTATCCACTTTGGGAGGTGAAGTGAAAGAACTCGCATCGAGCATTACCTTTTCTTTTTCTTTGCTGATTTTTATATCGGAAACTTCAAAGGTGGCTGTGAAGAAAAAGGTTGAACCTTTTCCACTTTCGCTTTCTACCCAAATTCTGCCATTCATCATTTCTACAATACGCTTGGAAATGATAAGGCCTAAGCCGGTTCCGCCATATTTTCTGGTTACGGAAGTATCAGCTTGGCTAAAGGCTTCAAATAGCTTACCCATGTGTTCTTCAGTGAGTCCTATACCTGTATCGTGTACAGAAAAGAGATACGTGTGTTGGTTTTTCTTTTGAGAGGTACATTCAATGTTTACGGTAATGCCTCCGTGTTCGGTAAACTTTATTGCGTTACTGACAAGGTTATAGAGTACTTGTTTGAGACGTAACGGGTCACCCGTGATTGTTTTTTCGGGTTCATTGCCGCTATTTATATTGTAAGTAAGGTGCTTTTCTTGAACTTTTGGGTTATAAAGAGACCATAAGTCGTTACAAACATCTTGGATGGTAAATGGAATGTTTTCAATGGCCATTTTACCTGCTTCAATTTTTGAAAAGTCAAGAATATCATTAATAATACGTAATAGACTATTGGCAGAATAAAGTGTTTTTTCCACATATTCTTTTTGTAAGTCATTCATATCTGTTAAAGAGAGCAAGCTTAAAAGACCTAAAATACCGTTCATTGGTGTGCGGATTTCATGACTCATATTTGCTAAGAATTCACTTTTTGCTTTGGCATTTTTTTCTGCCAAATCTCTTGCCGCTCTGAGATCTTGTTCAACTGCGTGAATTTCTTCCAGCATATCTTTTAGTTCTCTGAGGTCGCGCACATAGCTGATCACAACATATTCATCGTTATAAAAAACCTTATTAAGGGTGACTTCAACGGGAATGGGATAACCTTCAATATGTCTGCACATCCATTCAAATTTAGCATACCCTTCTTCGTATCCCTGCTTGAGTAATTCTAAAATTTTTTCTCCGGAAGGTGAACCATCCGGCTGAAATACAGGGGAAACCAAGTTGAAGCCTTGAATGTAATCTTCTTTTGAGGGGAAACCATAGAGCTTGTAGCATGCGTCGTTACAATCTAAAAGATTATAATCTTTATCCCAAAAATTCGCCCCCATGGGGAAGGTGTTGAACATTATTCTGGTACGCTCATCGGCATCTTGGATCTTTTTAAGGTTAGCTTTTTGTTCACGCATATCGTAAATAAAACTAAGAATGCAGTCCTCGCCTGCAATCATAACTTTACGAAGTTGTACTTCAACGGGGATTTGATCCTTGGTTTGAACATGTTGTAAGGTTGCTTCATAGGCACAAGTTCCTTCTTGTATGGTAATGCCAAGGGACTGTTTTAAGTGTTCGTAGTTATGTTGTCCAAGAAATGTTTTAGAGTAGTTTCTAAAAAAATCATCTTTACTTTTAAATCCATAGGTGTCCAGAACTGCTTGGTTACAGTCAAAGACTTGACCTTTTTTATCGAGTAGTACAATAGCAAAGGGAGATGCATTAATAACGGTATTATTTCTTTCTTCTGCTTCTCGTAATTTTTTTAGATTTTCAAAATATTCTGTTTGATCAATAGAAAATGTTGCTACAAAAAATTCGTTGTTTTGTACAAGCCTTATGGAAGTGACTTCAAAAGTAATTATTTTTCCTTGCTTGTCATAGGAATCCCAATAAAAATGAACAACACCTTCTTTGAAGGTTCTTTCGACATAGTCGGTGAGGTAAACATCGGAAAGTCTGCCGTCAGCTTGATATTTTGGGGTAAACTCCATAATGTTATCAAGGTAGTATTGCTTGTAAGTGCCTAATTTGTTGAGAAGTTCATCGTTGCAATCTTTAAGTTGCATATTTTTATCCCAATATTCAATTGCCATGGGAATAGAATTAAAAATAATTTGTTCGCGTTCTGTGGCGCTTGTTATTTGTTGTATAATGTTTTTAGTTTCAGTTAAATCCCTTGCGTACCCTGTGATAATGTCTTTCCCTTGAAATTTAAAACGCATTAAGGTTATTTCGACAAAAATTAGTGTACCGTCAAGACGTTGGTGAAGCCATTCGCCTTGATAGGATCCTTCTTTTAATGTTTGAGTCAAAAGTTGTATGCCAAAATCTATGGATGTCATTCCGTTGGGTTGATACTTTGGGCTTAAATCAAAAAAACGTTCGCAATAAGTTTCTTTGTCTACTTGGAATAAGTTGAGAACAACTTCGTTACAATCGATAATATTAAAATTTGTATCAAAAAAAGTTACACCAAAAGGTAATGTGTCACGAATGGCTTTGGTTATTCCGTATGCTTCATCTTGTAGACTTTGAGCTCTGTACCTATCCTGAAGGCTTTGAATGTAGGCGATTACAATTTTTTTACCTTCTATAATCGATAACTTTAAAGTGACTTCAACGTGAAAGAGGTTACCGTCACGATCTTTGTGTATCCACTCAAAGTTTAAAAAACCTTTTTGAAAGGTTTCTTTTACAAGCTCTAAAGCATACTCAGCCGAAGGTTTGCCATTTTCTTGAAATTCAGGATGTAAGTTACTAAAATTTTGGATGTACTCTTCTTTGGATTCAAAATGAAACATTTTAGGGGCGGCAGAGCTCACGGCAATCAGATTAAGATTTTCGTCCCAAAAATGAATGACTGTGGGTATGGAATCTAAAATAGCTTGCATTTGTTCAAAATTAAATCCGATTTCATCACATGGGCACTCGCTGCTATTTAGGTTTTCTACAGCACAAATATTTTGAATATAAAGGGCAATGCATTCTTGTTCTTCAATTTTATGATATTCTAAATTAATATCGGCTAAGATATTGTGATTTTCATTAAGACGAAAATTACAACGGGTATGTATTGAATTTTTATCGTTTGATTGCACAATATCCGAGAAGAATTTTTGTATGGGGGGTGAGGTGTTCTCTTGGGTAGAAACGAAAAAATCTTGTATATTGTGGGAGTGTACTTCATTTTCTTGCACAGAAAATACTTGGCGATGTTTCTTATTGGCGTAAAGGCAAGTATTGTCCAAACTCCAATAACTTAAACAAATAGGCA
>CAYJHY010000225.1:0-3497 GCA_964369875.1 uncultured Mailhella sp. | reverse complement strand
ATTTCCGCCCATGGCCGCCGAGACTATGGGTAAACCGCCAAGTTTGCTCGTCTCGTTTACTTTTGATCCTTTTTGAACCAAAAATTTTACAATTTCAAGATTACCGAATTGTGAGGCATTCATAAGAGGGGTTCGCCCTCTATTGTCTGCTAAAGAGAGGTTCGCGCCGTAACCGACTGCATCTTGAACACCTTTTAAATTTTTCTCATTTATGGCTTTCAGTAAATTTTCTTGAGCGTTTAACTGTCCGTCTATTTGCGATTTTTCTGAATCACTTGCGCCGGCGCCTTTTTCGGACAAAAGCTTTATAATTTTGGTATGATTAGTTTTTTGAGTCGGGGTTTTGGGTTCATACTTTAGAGCTAAACTTAGGGCTGTGTTACCGTCTTTATCTTTAATATCAAGAGAAGCCCCGTGTTCCAACAGTATTTTAACAGTCTCTGCACGATTATTATGAGACGCGTCCATAAGGACTGTGCGCTTGTAATACTTATCGTGTATGTCGGGTGAAGCTCCGTTTTCCAAAAGAAGTTTGACGACTGTGTCAAGCTCCTCCAAATCTAAGCCCCCGCCATAGATCATGCCGCCGGCGTCCATAAGGGCTGTATTTCCGTCTTTATTTTGTAAATCGAGAGAGGCTTTTTTCTCTAATAGAGCTTTTACCATGTCAACATTTCGTGTAACTGCCAGTATAAGAGCTGTGTCACCACCATTATTTTGTATGTCGGGAGAAGCGCCGTGAGCTAAAAGCTCTTTTACCACATTTAAGTGTTTATATTTGGCGGCATGTAGTAAAGCCGTGTCTCCATCCTTATTTTGTAAATCCAGAGAAGCATCTTGTGCCAAAAGAGTTTTTACAACGTCAATGTGTCCACGCGTACTGGCGCCCATAAGAGCGGAGGTATTATGGTTATTAAGAGAATCAGGAGAAGCGCCTTTGTCTAAAAGAAGTTTTACAATGTTAAGATGTCCTCTTAATGAAGCGCTTATAAGAGGTGAAGGTGCAAATTTATCATATGATTTTGGAGAAACTCCCTCGTTCAAAAGTTTTTTTACAGCTTCATAATTATTCTTATAGATTGCTTCGATCAGTTCTTTGGCCTGTTTTTTTGCCAGTGCTTTGGCCTGTTCTTCTGCGTGCAAGCTATTGGTAAAAATTAGTAAAAATGTGAAAGCAAAAAGAAGGATTTTTTTCATAATAAGCTCCTATGCTAAATAAAATTTTTATAACACGTTAAATTTATTGACGTCCATTCACTAAAGGGGAGACCTTGAGGCTGTAAAGGAAGCAATCTAAAATCCTACAAGCAACAGTATTATTACTTATTGATCTTGTCAAGAAAGCGCATTTTTTTTAAGGGACGGTAAATGAAAAAAATATGTTTTTTAAACGCAAAAAAAGGGACTATGATTTTCATCATAATCCCTTGAAATGTAGTGGCGCGCCTGGAACGATTCGAACGTCCGACCTACAGGTTCGTAGCCTGTTGCTCTATCCAGCTGAGCTACAAGCGCCCTCGTTGAAGATAGTTCTACGGAAAAAAGCCAACTTCGTCAAGCTTTTTTTTATATTTTTTTAAAATATTTTTTATCTTGTTATATTATGTGTTTATGTGTTTTTTTAGTCGGGGTTAAATTCTTCTGTCCATTCTTGTATGCTTAAACTTTGGCAAATGGCATCGCTTAAAGCGGCATTACCCATTTCTTGGGGATGAACACCGTCCGTAAGGTCGGGGATATAGGCGACGTTGTCCGTCAAGATTTGATGGCAGTCCACAAAGCCCACATCGAGTTTGTAGCAAAGTTTTTCTTGTTCTTTGGAAAGGGCTGCGATGCGTGCATTATGTGCTTCGTTTGCAACCGGTGGAGGGCTGAGGAAAACACATTTTCCCTTGCTTTTGGCGTTTGTCAGCAATTGCTCCAAAGAGGCGAGGGACTCAGCCTGCTCTAAAACAGGGCTACCGTTTGGAGCGGCGCAGTCAACGGTGCCACACATAATAATAAAATAGGATTCTGCTTCAGGTAAATTTCTTGCGTTAAATTCGCTTTCGAAGCGTTCATTAATTTTTTTGGTAGAGTGCTTGCGTGCGCCAAGGTTATAGAAGGTAGAAGGGGGGATAGGCAATCCGTGGGCTTTTAAATAAATCTCCACAAGGCTTGCCCATGAGTCGCAGACAAGTACATTGACTCCCAAAGTTATGGAATCGCCAAAAAAATAAAATGTTTTCATAGCTGACCTCATTTAAAACACTATCTATTTGTGTTGTTTTATAGAATTACGCACAATAAAGTGGATTGTAGTTTTTTATAAGCTCCACAGTCAAAAAAAGATGTAAAAACAAAACATCTGAATAGAGACCTTAAAATATAAGTATACTTGTTGCTCAGGTTCCTTGGATAAGGATATTTTCTGTATTTTAGGCAAGTATAGAAAATAGGTCAAGCCTTATTATAAATTTATTGTAAATTTAACATCAGAATTTAGAGAAAGCATGTTTCGCATAGTTATTCACTCAATTTGGTCTCAACGACACTTTCATTTTTGGTACTGTTTTCTTTTTTCTTTTTATCCGTTTCGTGGGGTGCCAAAAGGATTTTTTCTTGACCTTGTTTAAAGTCTGTAGCCAGTTGCTCTTGGAAAAAGCTGTTTTGAGCTTCTTTATGACTAAGGAATATTTGCGATGTGGTGGAAGCTGTGTGTTTTATATAGTCTCGAATATAAAGGATTTGTGGTTTTAGTAAGGGGAGTTCCAGCGAGGGTAAAAGAAGGATATACTGTCTTGCGGGAAGCTCTGTGGTAGTTTTCTTTGATTCATGTATATAGGACATGGCTTCATTGCGTACGGTGACGGATAAAAGATATTCTTGTCCTTCGATTTTGTCCCAGTCAAGTTCCCCGAGCAGGGTTACGGTGATGTTTTGTGTTCCTTGCTCGAGAACAAAACCGTAGGCATGAAGCGTTAGTTTTGCGCCGTTGTCTATATAGTCTTTGGCGAGAATGCTTGTGGTTTCTTTAGGGTAACGGAAAGAGAAATCAAGTTTTTCAGCCAGTAATTTTGATTTTTTGGAGGCGTCGAAATTGAGAGCGTGGGAGGAAATGATTTTTTCGTGAATTATTTGTTTTTCTTGCAGTTCTATATTAAGAAAAGGTTTTGTGAGGGCGTATGCCGCTTCATCGAATATTTGAATGTCGTAGTTTTTTGGGCTTTGGCAGGCAGTGAGACAAATGAGAAAAAAAAGGTGTATATAAGGCTTCATAGTATTGTATCCTTCAAATGCACTAAGAAAAGGTGAAAACGTTGGGATGGAAATTGTTATCTTGGAACGAATATTGCATATTTTTGTAAAGAGTGTTGAAATGCAAGGTGATTGACAAAAAAATGACAGTTTGCAGATGAAAATTGTGTTCTTTTTTGTCAGCGACAATTTATGTTTACACCGAATACCATATTTTGCAATAAATATTTGAGGAATGTATGAAAAATCTAAGAAAAATC
>CAYJHY010000224.1:0-3504 GCA_964369875.1 uncultured Mailhella sp. | reverse complement strand
AAAAATTTAATTAACATTTAAAAATACTTGACAAAAAGCACTTAACCATCTAATAATTTTCGCCTGTCTATTTTGTTAACTTTTAACTGGAGGAAATTATGCCTACCATCAGCCAGCTCGTTCGCTTTGAACGCAAAAAGGTTGTAAAGCGTAAGAAGACCCCTGCTTTGCAAGAGTGTCCTCAACGCCGTGGCGTGTGTACTCGTGTATACACCACAACCCCTAAGAAGCCTAACTCAGCGCTTCGTAAAGTAGCCCGTGTTCGTCTTACCAACGGAATCGAAGTTTCTGCTTACATTCCCGGTGAAGGCCACAACCTTCAAGAACACAGTGTTGTAATGATTCGTGGCGGCCGTGTAAAAGACTTACCCGGTGTACGTTATCACATCGTTCGTGGTACTCTTGATACCGCAGGTGTTGCAGATCGTCGCCAACGTCGTTCTAAATACGGTGCAAAACGTCCTAAATAAGCATAATTGCATATTTTTGGAATTTTTGACACGAATTAAACAATTTTTAGCGTCCTATCTTTATAATACATCGGTGGTTCCGATGCATTGTTTGGATTAACGTATGGAGGAATCACCATGCCCCGTAAAGGTCCTGTCCCACGTAGGGAGATTTTACCTGATCCGATTTTTCACAGCAAAACTGTAACTCGCTTTGTTAACCGTCTTATGTACGACGGCAAAAAAGGCCCTGCAGAAACAATTTTCTATGATGCTGTTAATGTTTTGAGCGAAAAAACAGGCGAAGAGCCAATCAAAGCTTTCGAAAAAGCTATTGAAAACGTTCGTCCTCACGTTGAAGTTAAATCCCGCCGTGTTGGTGGTGCTAACTATCAAGTACCTGTTGAAGTACGCCCTGAGCGCCAAAGCTCTCTCGCTATTCGTTGGCTTATCACCTACTCACGCGCTCGCGGTGAAAAAGGTATGACCAACAAACTCGCTGCTGAGCTTTTGGATGCATTCAATGGTCGTGGCGGTGCCGTTAAGAAGAAAGACGACACCCATCGTATGGCAGAAGCCAACAAAGCATTCGCACACTATCGCTGGTAGGTCGTATTATGTCACGCAGTTTTGAAATCAAAAATATCCGTAACATCGGTATTATGGCGCACATTGACGCCGGTAAAACAACTACTACCGAACGTATTTTGTTTTACACAGGTGTTTCACACAAAATCGGTGAAACCCACGATGGTGGCGCAACCATGGACTTTATGGAGCAAGAAAAGGAACGTGGTATTACCATTACTTCCGCTGCTACTCAATGTCACTGGGACGGCCACACCATCAACATCATCGACACCCCCGGTCACGTTGACTTTACCATTGAGGTAGAGCGTTCACTTCGTGTTCTCGACGGTGCCGTTGCCGTATTTGACGCCGTTGCCGGCGTTGAGCCTCAATCCGAAACCGTATGGCGCCAAGCGAACAACTATGGCGTACCTCGTATGTGTTTCATTAACAAAATGGACAGAATCGGAGCTAACTTCTTCCGTTGCTTCGATATGATTCGTGACCGTTTAAAAGCAAAACCCATTATGCTTCAATTGCCTATCGGTAATGAAGACCTTTTCGAAGGTGTGGTTGACCTTATCACAGGACGCGCCATTAAGTTTGACAAACAAACTAAAGGCGCAGACTTCTGGGAAGAAGACATTCCTGCTGAAATGATGGACTTGTACGAAGAAAGACGTACTGAAATGCTCGAAGCGGTTGCCGAAGAAGACGAAGTGCTTCTCAACAAATACCTTGAAGAAGGCGAACTTACTGTAGAAGAAATTATTTCTTGCGTACGTAAAGCAACCATTTCTCAAGCTATTGTACCGGTTCTTTGCGGTACAGCATTCCGTAACATGGGTGTTCAGCCTCTTCTTGACGCTATCGTGCGTTACCTTCCTTCTCCTCTCGATATTCCTCCTATGAAAGGTGTGAACCTCGATAAAGAAGAAACCCCTGTTGAATGTCCTCCTGTTGACAAAGAACCTCTTGCAGGTCTTGTTTTCAAACTCGCTGCCGACCCATATATCGGTCACCTTTCTTTCTTCCGCGTGTACTCAGGTGTAGTTGAGCCCGGCATGAGCCTTCTCAACACCACCACAGGCAAGAAAGAACGTGTTGGTCGTATCGTTCGTATGCACGCTAACAAACGTGACGAAATCAAATGGGCAGGCGCAGGCGACATCGTAGCTCTCGTTGGTCTTAAAAACGTTGCTACAGGTGACACCCTTTGTGACGATAGCCGTCCTGTGAAACTTGAGTCTCTCAATATTCCTGAAGCCGTTATCGAACTCGCTATTGAGCCTAAAACCAAAGCTGACAGAGAATCTCTTTCTACAGCCCTTAACAAACTCGCTAAAGAAGACCCTTCTTTCCGCGTAAAGGGTGACGAAGAAACAGGCCAAACTGTTATCGCAGGTATGGGTGAGCTTCACCTCGAAATCATCGTTGACCGTTTGCTTCGTGAGTTTGCTGTGCAAGCTAACGTCGGTAAACCTCAAGTTGCTTACCGTGAAACCATCTCCAAGCCTTCTAAATCCGATACCAAATACGCTAAACAATCAGGTGGTCGCGGTCAATACGGTCACGCTGTTATCGAAGTTGAGCCAAACCCAGGCAACGGTTATGAGTTTACCAACTCTATCACCGGTGGTGTAATTCCTAAAGAATACATTCCTGCTATCGATAAAGGTATCCAAGACGCGCTTAAGAGCGGTGTTCTCGCAGGCTTCCCTGTTGTTGACGTGAAAGTAAACCTCGTATTCGGTTCTTACCACGATGTTGACTCCTCCGAACAAGCGTTCTACATTGCCGGTTCTATGGCTATCAAAGACGCTATGCACAAAGCAGGTCCTACCCTTCTCGAGCCTATCATGGACGTAGAAGTTGTAACTCCTGACGATTACCTCGGTGATGTTATGGGTGACCTTAACGGCCGTCGTGGTCGTGTACAAGGTATGGACGCTCGCTCTGGCGCGCAATCCATCCGTGCACAAGTACCTCTTTCTGAAATGTTCGGTTACGCAACTGACCTTCGTTCAAAAACTCAAGGTCGTGCAACCTTCACAATGCAATTCGATCACTACGAAAGAGTTCCTGCAAGCATTGCAGAAGCTATTACTAAAAAAGACTAATCTTAGTTTAGTGATTTGAATATATAAAGAAAGCCTGTGTTTTTACACAGGCTTTCTTTTTTTAATTGTATTTTTTATTTTTAAAGAATTTATCAAAGGGGAGGAAACAAAAGGGACAAGCCCCTTATCTTCCCTCCCCTTTATATCCCCTTCTTGTTTACCCCTTGCGCTAGCCTCTCATTCGTTCCTCATTCGGGTCTCACTTGCCTGTAAAGCTCGTTCTTATACTTTCCTTCCCTTCTGCATTATCCGCTTCCCTCTCACTCCTACGTCGTTCGGGTGAAGCCCTGTATATATGGATAAAACTGCATACATAAATTTTTTCCGCAAAAACAAATTGTAAAAAATGCTTATCTAACAATAAA
>CAYJHY010000223.1:0-3508 GCA_964369875.1 uncultured Mailhella sp. | reverse complement strand
CGTAAAGCCACTTCTGTTTTACCAAAGCCCACATCACCGCAAACGAGCCTATCCATAGGTTCCGGTTTTTCCATATCTGCCAAAACTTCAGAAATGGCCTTGGCCTGATCGGGGGTTTCATCAAAACCAAAAGAAGCTTCAAACTCCTTATACATTTCACCGATAGGGCTATAAGTAAATCCCTTGGTTACCTTGCGAAGTGCATACATATCCACTAAATCGGCAGCAATTTTTTCTATAGCCTTACGGACTTTCTCTTTACTGCTTGACCAAGCTTGGCTTCCCAAACGATCGAGGCTAGGCATAACGCCTTCCCCAACTTTGAATTTCTGCACAACTGAGAGCCTGTCGACAGGAATATAAAGGCGAGCATTATCAGCGTATTCAAGTAAAAGGTAATCATTTTCAACATTAGCTACTTGCATGCGATGCAGACCGCCAAAGCGTCCCACGCCATAATCCCTATGCACAAGCAAATCACCGCTACTTAAACCGTCATAGCTATCCAGACCTTTAAATGCTCCTGTGGCAACTCTTTTATTCTGCAAGCTTTTAGGTTGAAGCAAGTCTTCTGCGATTATAAAAATATCATCCCAAACCAGTTCCGCGGCATTTTGCAAGGAGGCAACCAGAGCAAAAATCCCTTTACTTTTTGCATCGTAACGTAAGGTAGGGATTAATCCGTCTTGTTCGGCAAGCTTAAGGAATTTTTGTCTTCCTCTGTCGGAAGCAAAGGCCAAAATAACCTGACGTTTATTTTTTGCCCAATTGCGAAGCCCTGCAAGCATTTGTTGCCAAGGTCTTTCTTCTTCGTCTTGCTCCGTAAAAATCTCTGAAAAACTATGGTAATTTCTTTCGGCAAAAACAAAGTTACCTTCCTCTCTTCCCATGCGCAAAGGCTCACTGTAGGCACAATAATTTTGCTTAAATGCCTGCTCCACAGCAAAGCTGTCACGTAAGGAAAGAAAAGCGGATTGGTCAAAACCACTATCTTTTTTATCTTCTTCAATTGCTTCACAAAAATTATGATGGGCCTCTTCAAGATAATCTTTAAAGTCAGTTTGTCCCGGTAAAATCCAAAGAGTATCTTTCGGTAACCAATCTTCCAAAAATGTACTTTCGGCGTAAATATTTCCGGGTAAAAGTCGGTTATCGCCTTGCTCAACAGCTCTATTAAGGGCGGCTTGACGAAACTCCGTCATATTTCCCTGTTGAAAAAGAGTCGCTAAACGAAGCTTAATTTCTTTTCGTGCTTCCTCATCTTGACGAATACAAGAAACAGGCAATAAACACACTTCTTCTGTTTTTCCGACAGATCTTTGGGTGGAAGGATCAAAAAAACGCATTTCATCAATGGTATCACCAAAAAAGTCAAGGCGAATGGGTTTGTCATAGCCTGCCGGAAAAATATCTAAAATATCACCGCGTCTGGCAATATCCCCTGCCCGTGCCACCATGGATTCTCTTTGATAGCCCCAGTCCACAAGCTGTTCCAAAAGGATTTCAGGCGCCATGTCTTCATGTAGACGTAAAAAGAGTTCTTGGCTGTCAAAGAAATTTTTAGGGGGCAATTTAACCACTAAATTATCGGCAGTTAAAATAAGACCTTTGCAAACTCCGCGTCCCAATGCGTATAACGCAGATAGCCTTTCAGCCCATCCCTCCCTCGTCAATGAGCGACGATTAAAAGAGGGTAAGGACATAAAAGGCGTCTCAAAATACAGAGGGATGAATTTTTCCGTTTTACTTGCTTTTTTATCGATTTTACCAACCGACAGTTCAGGAGTAAAAAGCGACATATACGCTTTTAGCGTTGACGCCTCTTCACGGTTTTTCACAACAATGGCGATATAACGCCCTTCAGAAATGGCCGTGGTGGCAATTTTTGCCAAGCTTGCAAGACCTGCCCGTGAGAGAGAGGGGAATTCTTCCCCCTCTTGTCTCCCACTCAAGGCAGTCGTTATTCGTGTAAAAAATTCATCCATTAAAGTCATAATATTCCTATTCTACGCCAAGCCATGCTTTAAGTTCATCTATCTGGGCTTGGACAGGATTTGGCCCTGTACCGCCACTGACATTTCTGCGCTTTACAGCGGTGTGATAGTCAAGGATATGATAGACTTCATCGTCCACCAACGTAGCATTTTGACAAAGGGCATTAAATTCTGACAAATGCAAATCTTCAAGCCCTACATTTTTTTCTTCCGCAAGAGCCACAGCCCGTCCCGTAATATGATGAGCAGTTCTAAAAGGAATCCCCTTCGTGACAAGATAATCGGCAAGTTCGGTCGCATTCAAAAAGCCTGCCTTCAAAGCTTTTTCCATTTTATCCCCTCTGAATTTAATGCCAAGGAGCATATCCGCCATCAAAGAAAGGGAAGGTTGAATGGTTTCGTCAGTATCCATGAAGGGGACTTTATCTTCTTGCAAGTCTCTGTTGTATGTAAGAGGCAAGCCTTTTAGTGTTGTCAATAGATTAATAAGGTTGCCGTAACTACGGCCAGTTTTACCACGCATAATTTCCGCCACATCGGGGTTTTTCTTCTGTGGCATAATGGAAGATCCTGTGGAATGAGCATCAGAAAGAGTTACAAAGGAAAACTGCGGGTTAGCCCACCAAATAATTTCTTCGCACAACCTTGAAAGGTGCATCATAATTACGGAACCGATAAAAAGGCCTTCTAAAACATAATCTCTATCCGCAACCGTATCCATGCTATTTTTAAAAACTCCATACATGTCAAGGTCATCCGCTACAGTCTGTGGAGTAAGTGGATAGGTTGTACCCGCCAAGGCCGCAGCACCCAAAGGACTGATACGAGCTCTTTGTTCCGCTTCTTCAATGCGTGCAACGTCACGTTTAAACATCCATGCATACGCCAAAAGGTGATGGGCAAGGCTGACAGGTTGAGCCGGTTGCATATGGGTACAACCGGGTAAAAGCACGTCTTTATTTTCCTCAGCCCTCTGTACAAGCACATGAATCAAGTTTTTACACAAATTCGCCCACTCACGCAAAGCATCAGAGGCATACAAACGAAAATCTAAACAACATTGATCGTTTCTGCTACGTCCTGTATGTAATTTTTTGCCCACATCGCCCACTATTTCGGTAAGGCGTGTTTCAATATTCATATGTACGTCTTCAAGCTCTTGCTTCCAAACAAGCGTACCCGCTTCAATCTCAGCCAAAACTTCATCCAATCCTTTAATAAGAATTTGTGCCTCTTCTTGGCTGATAATGTTTTGCATGCCAAGCATGCGTGCATGAGCCTTTGAACCCGCAATATCTTGACGATACATTTTGGTGTCAAAGGAAATAGATTCGGTATAGGCTTCAACTTCTTTTGAGGTAGATTCCTTAAATCGACCTCCCCATGGTTTCACTTTGGCTGACATAGCACTCTCACTTTATAATGTTATGATATTATTTGTTTTTATTTTAGTTTTATTTATTTGGGGAAGGAAAAACCTTTTTTGTGAACAAAAAAGCGTTTTTCCCTCCCCC
>CAYJHY010000222.1:0-3517 GCA_964369875.1 uncultured Mailhella sp. | reverse complement strand
GCCCACTCGGCGTCGTATTCATTACCAAGGCCAAAACGGCTGAACATGGCAAGACCGAAAGAAAAATCTTCGTTCCATTTATAGGTCACGTAGCTCTGAGGAATAGGGAAAACCTTATCGAGAGATGTAGTTTTTTGCTCTACTCCGCCTACTACTGTATGAATAGTGTTTGTAGGGACAATAATGTCGATACCAACTTGAACTTGCAAGCCTTCAAGTTCAGTAATGGTTGCGGGGTTATAAACAAGAGCTGACGGATCTCCGCCACGAGCCACGAGCCCGCCTGCGAGCGCTCCGCCACGGGCGGACCAGTCTTGAAGTGCAAAGCCATCGGCTTGTGCAAGGTTTGGGGAAAGAATTGCAACACCTGTAAGAGTTGCAAGTAAAACGTTCCATGATTTTTTACGAAAAGCCTTTAGATAAGGCTTGAGTTTCAATAGCATAAGTTCCCTCCATTTATTGTGATGGTTGTTGTATCTAATTATGCTCGTTATGTAAAGAAAATAATCATTTTTTTCAAAAAAGCAAGGGGTTTGGAGAATGATATTTAATTTGAATTAATAGTGATATGAAATTTTTGGCCTTTACCGACAAAAATAAAGCCGAAAAATGTTTTTTTGTGTTTTTCGGCTTTGTTTTTACGTATTTATATTCTTTTATGGATTATAATTGTCCAATATCATTTGGCAAAACCTGTTCGCCTACGCTTGCTTCAGGGGTATCGGGAACCAATCTTTCCGGAAAATCAATAAGTTCTTCATAGATTGGTGTGTTTTGTGTAGAGCTGTTATTTGTTCTGCTTGCAGAATTTTGTGTGGTGCCTGTGGTAGAATTTGTGGTGCTTGCTTCTTGACCTTGGTTTTCACCGCCAAAAGTTCCGAGTTTTTCTTCGTCTGCCCATACCACGATATGCTCACCGGGCTGGATAACCACATGGGTTCCCGAGGTGAGGTATAAACGACCGTCTTTGCCGTCTTTAGGCTCTTGTTTTTGAGTAGACGTGCTTGCAGAGGTTGTCGTGGTGGTAGTGGTTGTTGTCGTTGTGGTGGTCGTGCCTGCGCTTTGTGTAGGCGATTTCTTTCTTTGTCCGCCACCTGTGTATACAGGTTTTGGCTTTTGGGCTGCAGGATCTGCATAAAGCTTTTTGCGTGGCACCATCTCATTCCATACTTGATTTAAAACGGCGTTTCTTTGTGTGTTTTCCACACAAGGATCGGGGCAGTAGCCCACTGTACTTGTTTGTATGGAATTCCCTGAAGAAACGGGTAGGGTGTTTTGTGCTAATGTGCTACCGACATTGCTTTTTTGCTCGGCTGTCGGAGCCATGGCGTGGCCAATTCCATAGGCAAGTGTTATCCCCAGAAGCAAAATAGACATGCCAAGGAAAAAAGGCCAAGTTTTTTTGATGAGCTGTGCGCAAACGTTCTTAACTACGTTAGGATTACCGGATGAAGAAATCATGGGCAACCTCCCTATAAAAAATCTATATAGTATTTTATCGACCGAGATACGGAAAAGTTTAGAGTGGTGTATAATAATTTAAACGCAAAAAAAAATGAAATAATATCTTGACCAAAGCGAACCTAGTTCTTATTAACAAATAAGCAAATTTTAATTTAATACGCATTTCCTTAAAAACATTTAACCTTTGGAAAATCCTATGTCTCAGATAGAGAGTAATGAGCTTGAAGAAATATTCTTGGAATATGAAATTCTTTGCGCACAAATTGATAAAATTTTCGCAGATATGCGTGAAAAATATCCCAATGAAGTAAAATGTGAAAAATCCTGTGATGATTGCTGTCACGCCCTTTTCGATCTTTCCCTTGTGGAAGCGATGGCGCTGAACAGGGCTTTTTCTGAAACCTATGATCACGGCGGAACCCGTTCTTACATTATTGAACAGGCCACCGATGCCGACCGTTCTCTTACCCGCCTAAAATACAATTTCTATAAAGAAGTGAAAAAAGGTGAGAGTGATGAAGTGGTTATGGAAAAGGCCGCCAAACAAAAAGTACGCTGTCCTCTCCTTGGTACCGATAATCTTTGCTTGCTTTATAGATATCGCCCCATAACCTGTAGAACCTACGGCGTGCCTACTGCCATTCATGGCAAAGGGCATGTTTGCGGAAAATGTAATTTCGATCAGGGCGAAAAATATCAAACCTTGCACATGGATAAGGTTCAAGACCGCCTAGCCTCCATGAGTCGCAGAATTGCAAAGATTTTGGGTTCTCGTTATAAAGAGCTCCATCATGTCTATGTGCCCGTTTCCATGGCACTTATCAATAAATACGATGATGCCTATCTTGGTATGAAAACCAAACCTGTGCAAAAGAAAAAAATGCGTTCTCCCCTTGGTTAATGGGCAGAAACGCACGGCATACATTTTATAAAGAGGGAACTTATGGCTTTAAATATTCCTGCTTCCGTCTATAGAGACAGCACCCCCCCCGTTCTTACGGATGAACAAGAACAGCTCAAGCTTGACTTGTTTAATAAAATCTCTCCAAGACGTCGTAAATTTATCGAACGTATCGGTTATGATAACTGGGATCCATTCCCAAAACCAAACGACCCTATGGAAATCCGTAAAGACGTTTCTCAACGAACCACGCAGGAACTTATCCGCGATTTTCTTCATTCAAGACCTGAGGGAGAAACCCAAAGCAACGCCCACAGACAGGCCGCTTTGGAAATGGCTCTTGGGATTATCAATAAGGATGAAAAATTTTTGGGATACTTTGAATTTTCCATGTGGTACTATGAACTTTTGCAAAAAGAAGGCTTAGTCGATCTTCATAACAAAAATAAAACCCCTAAAACCCCCGAAACCCCTAACACCCCAGAATAACAACCCTAACCAGTCAGAAAAGGATTTTTCCATGAAAGAACGTTACGAGTCTTTAGATGAATATATTGCGGATCTCAAATCAGAAATAGCACAAAGCGAAAACTGCGCAAGCCACTACTACCAACTCGGTATGGCTATGCTTGCAAAAAATGACTACGCTGAAGCAGAAGACGCTTTCTTGCAATCCGTTCGTCTTTCCCCACGTCTTGCCGAAGGTTTTGTACAGCTTGGCGGCCTTTGCCTCAACAGAGGCGATTATGCGGGTTGCTTGCGCTATAACGAAGAAGCTTCCAATATCCGCGCAAAATACCCTGTGCCTATGGCGAACATCGGTTTTTGCCATTTGCAAATGGGCGAAATCGTAAAAGCGAAAAAAGCTCTTAACAAAGCCCTTACTTGGGACCCCAAGTTCTTGCAAGCAAGAACAACTTTGGCTTCCGCTCACTTCATGGAAGAAAACTATGATGCCTGTATCGAAGAAAGCAACATGGTTCTTCGCCAAGAGCCAACCTTTGGCCCTGCTTGGAACAACCTTGCCCTTGCTTACTTTGAAAAAGGTGAGTTCCAAAAAGCTGACGACGCTATAAAACAAGCCACACAAACAGGCTATGAAGTTCCTGCCGCTTTTGTTGCGGAAGTACAAGCTAAATTGTAAAATTTAGA
>CAYJHY010000221.1:0-3522 GCA_964369875.1 uncultured Mailhella sp. | reverse complement strand
TTGCCTTAGATCATGAGCCTATGACAGAGCAACCCCTCCCTTCTTCAGACTCCTATGAAGGTTCGGATTTTTCTTCACAAGAAACTAATGAATCACAAGCAGACGAAACATTTGAAGAAAAAAAGCAAAAGCCTTATCATCACAAGGAACAAAGACGTTCCCATCAAAAAAATCAAAATCACCAAAAACATCACCACCACGAACAGTCTAATCATCAAGCGCATGCCAATGAAGACGGAGCAGACATTCTCAGTCTTTCTGAATTGAAAATGAGAAGTATGCATGAGCTTATGGAGCTTGCAGAAGAATATCAATTAGATGGTGCCAGTTCTATGCGTAAGCAAGAGCTTATCTTCGCCCTTTTGCAACACTGTGTGTCACAAAACGGTACCATTATCGGTAACGGTGTTTTGGAAATTCTTCCTGATGGATATGGATTTTTACGCTCTCCATTGAGCAGTTATATGCCCGGTGCAGACGATGTGTATGTTTCTCCTTCTCAAATCAGACGATATAACCTTAGAAAAGGTGACTGTGTAAAAGGTCAAATTCGCCCTCCCAAAGAAGGTGAGCGTTATTTTACCTTGGTAAAAGTTAACGAAGTTGGTTTTGAACCTCCGGAAAATGCACGTCATCTCGTTCTTTTTGAAAACCATACACCGATTTTTCCCGATCAACAGCTCTGTATAGAAAGCGACGGTAAAAACTTAGCTGGTCGAGTCATTGACCTTATGTCCCCTATCGGACGTGGACAACGTGGTCTCATTGTTGCTCCGCCAAGAACAGGTAAGACGACGCTCTTACAAACCATCGCCAATTCTATCAGCGCCAATTATCCCGATATATATTTGATTGTTCTTTTGATTGATGAACGCCCCGAAGAAGTAACCGATATGGAACGCACAGTTAAAAATGCGGAAGTAATCAGCTCTACTTTTGACGAGCCTCCACAACGTCATGTGCAAGTCTGTGAAATGGTTCTTGAAAAGGCAAAACGTCTTGTGGAAAGAAAAAGGGATGTGGTTATTCTTTTAGATTCCATCACTCGTCTTGGAAGAGCATATAACGCAGTTATTCCATCCTCCGGAAAAGTCTTATCAGGTGGACTTGACGCCAATGCTTTACAAAAACCAAAACGCTTCTTTGGTGCGGCCAGAAATATTGAAGGTGGCGGTAGTCTGACTATTATCGCAACTGCTCTTATAGATACCGGTTCACGTATGGATGAAGTTATTTTTGAAGAATTTAAAGGGACCGGCAACTTGGATTTGTACCTTGATCGTCACCTTGCAGAAAAGCGCGTTTTTCCTGCCATCGATATTAATCGTACTGGTACCAGAAAAGAAGATCTTTTACTGTCCGAAGAAAATCTTAATAGAGTTTGGATTTTGCGTAAAATTCTTGCCCCCATGTCCTCTATAGACAGTATGGAGTTTTTACTTGATAAAATGAAAAATTCAAAATCTAATAAAGATTTTTTAAACGCCATGAGTAAGTAGTGTGAGTAGCATATGAGTGATACAAAGAAGCAAGAGAATGAAAGCAACGAAGAGCAAGTCGCAGTAAAAGGCGGACTGAAAGCAAAGCTGGCAAAGCTAAAACAAAAAAAGTTTTGGGTTCCTCTTCTTGTTGGCCACCTTCTTATGTTTTCAGGTATGGGTGCGTTTGTGTATATGGAAGAAGAACACAAAAAAACCATTGAATACAGTGTGGAAATACTTAATGAATCCATAATGATGAATGATCCTAATCTCTTTGCGACAGTGTTTTCTTCAGAAAAGTTTATCACAAATACCTATACCAATATTGAACAACAGTTTGGCTCTCTTAAAGATTTGCATAGGCTTGTTGGGGATTTACCAAGTCAAAAAGAGTTTAGTGACGGGCTCTCTAAACTCATTTTGAATGTGGTCAGAAATCAAACTTTGGGTACCGCATACGATCGTGCTCTTGATCTTCTTCCACCAAATCTAACAGATCAAATCCATACCGGTAGCTTTAATGTCAACAAATCTTTAAGTAATCCTCAAAAGAATTCTTATATTGTTGAACATGCACTTACGACCATTAAATGGGGAAACTTTCCGTTACAACTCCAATTTCAATCTAGTGACAATCGTTGGAAGATAGTTAAAATTCATAATCTGAATGCAATTTTAAAAATTTATAATGATGAACTTGTTCGTTTGCGTCAAAAACAAGAAAAATATCACGCAACCCAACACGAAAATATCAAAGCTTCCATTGATTCTTATATTACAAACCCTGTTTGTGTTGCAGGAATTTCTACCATTCAAGGTAAAAATGTGTTAACTGTAAGAATCGATGCCGAGAATAATACCTCTAAGGAAAATATTATTTCCTGGGGGGCTTATGCTACTATTTACCTAGAAGACGGCAGTGTTTTTCATAAAGACTATTATAAGGTCAATAAGCTTTTTATGCCGGGTGATGACTTAGCACACACTTGGAATGCAGAGCTTGAAGGTAAGCTTGAAAATTGGAATTCGACAACCCCTTTACGCTGTGAAACAGAAGTTACCTATGTAAATCTTCCGGACGGCGTTTTTTATGAAACGAATAAATCTACACAATAAAAGGTCTTTTATTAATAATTAAAATCCGTTTTCAAGGAAAATGGTTATAAGAATAATATAACAACGTAGAAAACTAAGTTTTATTAAGCCTAGTTCGTTAGCGCCAAAACCGGAACAAAGGAGAAAAAAATGTCTCGCTCAATTCACTTAGCCTTGCACATTCACAAAGATCCTGCCGCTATTGCAGAGCGGGTTGCGCACTATATTGCACAACTTTGCGAAGAAGCCATTGCAGAACGTGGAGTTTTTACCATTGCTCTTTCAGGTGGAAATACCCCCCTTCCTCTTTATAGGCTGTTGGCCGCAAGTGACTGGGCGGACAGAATTCCTTGGGAAAAAATTGTTATTTATTGGGGGGATGAACTTTGTGTTCATCCGGATGATCCAAATAGCAACTATGGTCAAGCTCGCGAAGAACTTTTGCAACACGTACCGGTTACACGCTACTATCGTATGAAGGGTGAAGTTGATCCTATCAAAGCTGCTCACGACTATGAAAACATGCTTAAAAAACACTTTCAACTCAATGACGGTGAATTTCCTCGCTTTGACCTTATCTTGCTTGGACTTGGTGAAGACGGTCATACTGCCTCTCTTTACAAAGATGAGTATGCAATTCAGGAAAAGAATCATATTGTTATCGACCAGTATGTGCGTAGCCTAAAAACCAATAAACTTACGCTTACTTTACCTGTTCTCAATAATGCACGTTGTTGCTTGTTTATGGTTACAGGTAAAGCGAAACACCATGCTTTAACAAGAACTCTCAATCTCCTTGAAAAGCCTGAACTTCCCGCACAAATGATTCGTCCTCCCCGCGGAGAACTTCTTTGGATTGTGGATGAAGCCGCCGCTACCGGTGAGTAATTTTTTCGGGAAAGGGAATTATTTTCTTGGGAGGGGGAAAACCTATTTTTTGAAAAAA
>CAYJHY010000220.1:0-3537 GCA_964369875.1 uncultured Mailhella sp. | reverse complement strand
GAAAAAACCACGTGTAAAGTATCCATAATAACCCTTTATTCTATATAAAATTATTTTAAACCATATTCAATGGTTTTTGTAAGTTTTGCTTCGTTGATAAGCCCTGGCTGAGCATAAATTGCTTTTCCGTTTTTGCCATACACAAGATTAAACGGGATGGAAGAAACACGGAATAAACGTTGCAACTCACCGTTATCGTGAATTGTCATATGGTTAATACCTGCCTTTTTGTTAAAGGAGTGCATTGTTGCTTCACTTTGATCCAAATTTACTCCAATAACAAGAAGCTCGTCTTTAGAGAATTTTTTTTGAACATCAATCAGGTGAGGAATTTCTTCTCTGCATGGCGGGCACCACGAAGCGTAAAAATTAACCACAACGACTCTTTTATCTTTTTGGTCGGCAACAAGATTTAAAAAGTCTTCACCTGACATACCTTTTGCTGAAGCAGAAAAAGCAAAAAAAAGCATAAACGTAAAGCCAAGCATGGTCGAAACTAAAATTCTAGAGGCTTGTTTAGTTGTTTTCATTGTATTTTTTAACATAACTTATACCTTTACTTTGTACAATAAGGCAAGCAAAATATATACCAAGCATAGTTTAAAACATTGTTATGGTTAACAACATCTGTTTTTATCGGCCTTAGACAGCACAATCTTTATGGCTAGACTGCCTTTAATGACAAAAATCTTAAAGCAAAAGATTATTTTAGAAAAAAGCCTCTGTTTATAACACATAGCTATTTTTTGTCATACTTAGAGTTTTCGCATAATATGCACCCCAATTAAATAGTACATAAATCGAAAATTTGCAAGAAGTGAGCAAGAGTAAAAAATGCACTTGCTCACGTTATTCCGGTTTGTTGTTTATTGGGAGGGGGAAAACCCTCCCAAGAAACAACAAACCGAAATGATGTGACTTTTATTGCACAAAGTTCAGTTCAAGACTTGTGGCCAAACCACGCTCACGACACCATGCGAGGCTTGCCAAGCAAACTTGATCGTTTACGGAAAAAGCGCGAACATCCACAATAATAAGCTTTTTGGGAATAGCCATTTCTTCTAATTTTTGGAGCATTTTTTCCAAAAGAAGAATACGTTCGGAATTGTGCTGAGGTGCGTCACCGCAAACTTGGGGTCTGATAACAAAAGGGCATCCCCAAAGTTTACATGCACTCACAATTTTTTCCATATCGGCATGACAGCAATCCACATGGTGAACAAGGGCGGAGCCGGGGAACCAAGCCAAAGTTTTCACGATGGCGTCTGCGTTTTGAGCGTTGAAACTGAGCACTTTGGAAAATCTGGTAATAATACCTTCCACCATTTGTGGCATAACCTTTGCTTCGTCAAGCCCTTCTCCGCTTGCGTTGACATCGAGTACGGAAACTCCGAAGTCAACCAATTCTTCAGCGTATTCCACAAGTAAATCCATATCACCTTCAAGGAGTTGCGCATGGAGTTTCACTTTGCTGTCAGGGGTAACAGTATGGCCGACAAGAACGGAAGGACTGTCTTGTCCTACATTCAAGGATAAAGCTCTGCTGGTCAAACGTACCCCTTTAGGGATTTTGCGTTCAACATTATAGCTTTCGTCACGATTTGCCAATACCATTTCACGCAAGGCTTTGATATGTTCGGGAGTTGTTCCGCAACAACCACCCAAGATGGTGGCGCCGGCCTTTGCGATTTCAAGGGTTTGTTCTGCAAAAGGAGCGGGGGGTAAACGAAAAACGGTTTCTCCGTCGATAAGCTCGGGAAGTCCCGCATTTGGCTCGGCAAAAACAGGCAATGAGGTATGCGCCACAATTTTTTCCACAACAGCCAAAAGGAAATCAGGCCCGCATCCGCAGTTAACACCAATGGCATCTACTCCCAAGTTTTCCATAGTTGCGGCATAGACATCAGGTCTTGTTCCTGTAAGGCTTACACCGTTTTCAAAGGTCATGGAAACAAAAATAGGAAGATCGCACTCCATTTTTGCGGCGGCAACGGCGGCTCTTACTTCGCCAAGGTCAAACTGGGTTTCAATAAAAATCAAATCCACCCCGCCCTGCACAAGACCACGCACCTGCTCACGAATAGCATTTACAAAATCTTCGGGTTCCATATCCCCAAGGGGTTTTAGAAATTGCCCCACAGGGCCGATATCTCCCGCAACAAAAAGAGGACGGTTCACTTTCGTTTGCAATTCATCCGCTACTTGTCTTGCATTTTCTACCATGGTCTTATTAAACTTGACCACATCCATGGAAGAAGGTAACTTATATTTTGTTCCCCCAAAAGTGGCCGACAAAATAATATCTGCCCCCGCCTCAATATAGGCAGTATGTACTTTACGTACAATCTCAGGATGCTCCATACAATATTCCGCCGGATTCACATCACTTGGAATTCCAAGACTTTGCAACATGGTTCCCATCGCACCGTCGATAAAGAGGGGAGTATTTTTTTTCAATAAATCACGTATACTATTCAAGAGATTTCTCCTTTTTTTTACTCGCTAGACCTTGAGTTTATTTACAAAAATTAAATGCTTGCTTAGAGGGAAAAGAGCTCATATAATAAGGCTATCCACTCGGTAAGAAAACTGAAAGCATTTGAATATTCAGCATTTATAATCGCATTAGCTCAAAATTTCAAGAAGAATATTCTAAGCACAAAGTTCCAGCTCCCGACTTGGAACAAATAAAGAGGGTACAATGCCTAAATCACAAAAAGCCTCAAAAGTTGAAAAAAAAGACCTTACAGGCGAAAAATCCACAAAAAATATTGCTCTTCAAGCGGAACTTATGGACTCTGTCCTTGTGGATTCTGTGCCTTTGCATGGCGACAAAAGCACTCCTCTCAAAAAAAACAAACGCACACGCTCCAACAATAAAACATCACAAGAAATTATCCTTACTCCCGAAGATCTTTCCTTGAAAAGCACGTTCCATAAGCAAAAGAATGCATTAAAGCAAAATATTCTTGATGATGAAGAAGCGTTTAAAGAACACCATGAAGACACTACAGATCAAGCCGAAGAAAGCAATGTCGAACTTCTTGAAAACGAAGATTTTGATATCGACAGTTCCGACGATCTTTTAGCTCCCGACGCTACAGAGATAGGGGATCTGAACGACTTAGGCGACATGGCTGACTTAGAAGAACTTGACAGTGCCTATTTTGACGACGTTTCCCTAAATGAGTTTAACACTCCGACAGAAACAACGTATGCATTAGGAAGTTACCCACAAGGAAAAGATTTACCTGTTCCTGCGAAAAAGCATCTGCCAAGCCCCATGACGCAGGACAATTTACAGCTTTACATTCGAGAAATCAGTAAATTCCCTTTACTCACTCCCGAAGAAGAAATTGAACTGAGCAGAAAAGTGCGTGACGAAGGTGACTCAGACGCGGCCTTCAGAATTATTTCTTCGCACTTACGCCTCGTTGTCAAAGTTGCCATGAGTTTTCAGCGTCGCTGGATGCAAAATGTTCTTGACCTTATCCAAGAAGGGAACGTGGGACTTATGCGTGCAATCAATAAATTTGA
>CAYJHY010000219.1:0-3544 GCA_964369875.1 uncultured Mailhella sp. | reverse complement strand
CCTTCGGCAACGGTTTTGATATTGAGGTGCTTCGCCATTCTGATGGTATCTTGGATAACAATTTCGTTACGTTTGGAGACGTGGAAGCCATCCAAGAAGGCTTTATCAAGCTTGAGGGTGTCGGCTTCAACGCTACCCAAGCGGTTGAGGGAAGACACACCGGCACCAAAGTCGTCAATGGAGACGGTAAAACCTATATCTTGTAATTCTTTGACTTTCTTCATGGCATGGTCTTCAACGATGGCGCTTTCGGTAATTTCAAGCTCTACCCGTTTTGGGTCTATGCCGACTTGTTCCACAATTCTTTTCAGATTTTGCACAATATCGTCTTCGATCATGGTTCTTCCTGAAAGGTTGGAAGAAATAAGGGGAATTTCCACCATATCATCGTATTCTCTGATAAAATGACACACCTTTGTAAACACATATAAATCGAGATTGGAAATAAACCCATTCTGTTCAAAAACATGGATAAAATCAGATGGATAAATCGTGTCACCCGATTTTGTTACCCAACGAACCAGCGCTTCTGCCCCTCTCACTTTAAGGGTTTTGAAGTCTACTTTTGGTTGGAAAACAAGTTTGAACTCTTTATCTTTCAGCGCTTTTTCCATTCTGAAGGTGATATTGAGTTTGTTGTTATATTCCTTCATCATTTTTTCATCAAAAAGGTAGTAGGTGCTTTGGTGTTTTTCTTTACCTTTTGTGCGCGCAAGTTTGGCAAAATCGATCATAACGTTGATTTTTTCGGCGCATGAGTTGATTTTATAGGTTCCCACGGAGAAGCTCAGATGGTAATTCTCTCCAAGAACTTCCTGTGTTTTGGGTTTAACGTGACGCTCAATAATTTCTTGCATTTTTCTACGCTGAAAATGATTACGGAATACAATAAAATGGTCTGCGGCAACACGGGTAATCAGGGCATCGTCCTGTTTTAGACCTTCGTCTAAGCCTTTGCCTATGGCCACAAGAACTTCTGTGGCTTTTTCATAGTTATAATAAGTTGTAATGGTTTTAAAAGAATCCACATCAAGAGAAATTATTTCATAGTTGTCGCAAGCGAGAGTTTGTAGTTTTGCTTCCACTGCTTTTTCAAAGAAATTGAAACTTAAGAAGCCTGTTAATTCGTCATAACGAACCGCATCAAGAACGGCCTGCTTTCTCTTATTTTGTCCATATAAAACAAAGCTGATCAACATGCCGACAAGGGTAATAAAAAAGAAAACCAATTCAACAATATACATGCGTATAGTTTCTAAAAAGGAGTGCGTCGGCAAAAAGAGCATGCTTTGCTTGGCAATAACTTCGTTAAACTCCCCTTGGTTGATATGGTCAAAAATAACATTAAATATTTTCGTATATTCATGCCCAAGATTTCTTGAAACAAAAAGCCTAAAGGGCAAGGTAAGTTCAGTTCCGAAGTTATAATATGTATTTCCGATGACATCCACTATGTAGTTTGTAGAACTGTTGGTAACAAGTAAGGCATCCACTTCACCAAGCTGATAGGCTATGAGCAAATCTTCCAAGTTTTCATAGATTTTTAATTTTGTTTTGGGAAATTCTTTATAAATTTTTTGTTTGTCAAAGGTGATATAGTTGAGCATCCCGATAGAGTTGACATCTTTGGTGAAATCAATTGCCAACGCATCGCTGTGTGAGGTGATAAGCATGAGAGGCATTTCAAGATACGAGTCGGTAGGTTGATAAAACTCATGCTCATAATCATAGTCTCCTACAAGGGTAAGAAGGAAATCAACTTTTTCCCTATACTCCCACGGTTCGGCATAGTAATAGGGAATATATTCCGCTTCAAAGCCGTAGCGTTGTGCGAGCAAATTGAAAATTTCAATGGTTATCCCGTCGGCAATGCCATCTTCATTGGTAAATTGTAAAGGAGGATGGTTTTCCACATAGCCCACTTTAAATTTTTTACCTTGCAACTCACTTCTTTCGGATCTTGTAAGAGATCTTCTGGTAAGATTCGGTTGATTATAATAGTCAAAATAAAGCTCATGCATAAGCTTGCCATCACTGGCAATAACTTTCACATACTCCAAAAAAAGCTCGTGACTCAG
Organism: uncultured Mailhella sp.; assembly: GCA_964369875.1. Lineage (GTDB taxonomy): Bacteria > Desulfobacterota > Desulfovibrionia > Desulfovibrionales > Desulfovibrionaceae > Taurinivorans. The sequence continues at coordinate 1,466 of CAYJHY010000219.1, read as the reverse complement.
ATTGTAGTTCTCCTTTAGAAAGGCCATGAAATATTCATAAATACTGAGATTTAAAACAGAATGAAATTCCAAAAACTCATCATAAAGGGTAGAAATCAAATATAAATCAGCCTCTAAATCACTATAGTTTTCTCTGCTTGAGCGGACATATTGAACCGTTATGTTATGTTTTTTACAATATTCATCAAGTATTTTTTCATAGGGACTGCCGTGATAGGAAGCAACAGTTTTCCCGTCAATAGTCTGGGGATCATCATAAAAAAAGACGGAAGTATCCTCATCTTCTTCCTTGGTGGCCAAAACCACTTGTGCAATTCCAAGAGCGCCATAACTAAAAGTATAACGAGGATCTCCCTCCCCTTTTACTACGGGCCCGATTACATCGACTTTTTTTCTATTAAGCGCTTCGTATAAGTCTTGTTCACTGCTATAGGGAATAAAAATAAATTGATAGAAAGAATTTTCTTCAATGCGTTTAAATATTTGGTGAATAAAACCCTGTTGTTCTATGGAGTTCAAATCACGAACAATACCAAAACCCGGAATATAGCCTACTTTTACCCTGTGCTTATCATCACTTAAAAGGCTCCGCGTCATAGGGGTCATGCTCAACGGGCTATTTTGATTTATAATGGAGGAGGATTGCACTTTTTCCGTTTGGGTCGTCCCCAAAGCCTCTGCTTTTATTGAAAAGCAAAGTGTCAGCATCAGAATGAAAAATGCGCATAACGTATAAAATCTTTTATTATCACCCATAGACGTACCTTATATTTTTATACCGTTAAAACAATAAATATTTAATATAAGTATATACTTTATCATAAGGAAGTCAAATAATTAAATGTATTCTTCATTCTTTGACCGGAGGCTTTTTCCGATACCTATCAACAATGCCGACTATTACTTAATTTTTTACACAATGAAGGTATTTATAATGAAAAAAACACAAAAAAACAAAACTTTACTTAATTCTTAAGAACAGGTATATTTCCAAACGAATGATTTTTTTTGAGAGGAAAACATATATATGCAAATCCCATCCAAAGTTCGTTATGAATATGTGGAAAAACAGGACAGCCAACTCAACTACACCCACGGTGTATGGGGTGGAATTAACCCACAAGGCGAAGTGGAATTGAATTTTTATATGGAAAGTGACAAAACCCCAAGTTTTTCCGAACGCAGTATCTCGGCAGACGGTGTTTTGGGGCCTGAACTTACCCCTTTTGACGATCAAACCAGAGTGGTTGTTCGCAATATTCACTCTAAAATTTTAATCAATTACCCCACAGCCAAAGCGCTTATCGAATGGCTGTCGGAAAAAGTGGAAGCCCTTGAAGCCGAAGAGATGGTTACGGCTTTTAATTTAGACTTAGAAGATAAAAACAGAGAACAATAATGCCCCGTAAAAACAAATATTTATATGATGAAAATAGTGACGGTGACGATCTTTTCGTAAGCCGTTC
>CAYJHY010000218.1:0-3545 GCA_964369875.1 uncultured Mailhella sp. | reverse complement strand
GGAGCACGCTCAATTTCTTTGGTTTCATTTTTGATTTGAGAAAGTTTTTTGATGTTTGAACGTGTTGCAATGTTAGAAGTTGCGGTATAAGTAGTGGCGTCTTTTTGAACGGACTCTCCAAAGAATGTGACAATGGAAAGCGGAGCAAAAAGGTGGTTCTCAATGATTTCCACAGGTGTAAGAAAGGTAACTGCTTTGTCTTTGAAAGATTTAGCTTCGTCAACAAGAGTAAATTCCGGCTCGGGAAGTGGAGCGGGGGCAGGTGTTTCTTCTGCTTTTTCAGCTTGATTGGCTTGTTCTTTTTTTTCGTCTTTTTCAGCTACTGCTTCTTTTTCGTCTTCTTCTATAATAACAGGTTGGTATACTGTATGGCTAAGAAGGCCGGCGTCTTCGTCTTCATCCAAATCTACCGTCAAAACATAAACTTCTTTATTGAATTCATGTTTATTGACTATTTTGGTTTTGGGTTTTTCGTCAGCTTCTTCCTTTGCAGTTTGAGCAGACGGTGCTTCTTCGTCGGTGCTTTCTTCTGTCGGAGCAGGTTCTTCAATCACAACTTCGTGTTTTGTGCTGCTTGTGCTTGATTTTGTGTATGTCAGTGTAAGAATGTCGTCTTTCAAGGTCACGAGCAAGTTGGGTTCATACAAGTCGGCAAGCTCAACAACGTCGAGCATGAGTTCTTGGTTTTCAGAAAAATAGTAAGGAGATTTGAAAGCGTATTCAAAGGAGAAATCTTTGGGAGGTTCAGGCTTTTTTTCTTCTTCAGCTGATTCTCTATCCCTGTTTCTGTCTCTGTCGCGTGAAGATTCTCTTCTCTGGCCACGACCACGGTCTCTTTCTTCTTCTTTCTTTTCTTCTTCAACTTTAGGTTTGCCGTCAAGATGAGGGTCGGAAGGTTTTACAAGCACGCTATATTTAGGGCCTTCGAGGGCAAAGACAAAATCTGCTCTAAAAGGTGTTTCTTGCTCTTGCACATTTGTTTCAACACTGTTTTCTTTTGATTCTTGCTTTTGTTCGTCTGCAAAACTGTTTGCTACACCAAAAACAAAACTGAGCAATGAAAACATCATTGCCTGACATAACAACTTACAACTGTCTTTTACCACAACTTTATCCTTACTTTGTGACTAAATGGTAATTTATAAAAACTCAGCACCCAACCTATTTTTCAGAATAAACACAAAACTCAAAATGCAAAACAATGTTTTATGTGTCAAACTTGTTACTTTTTTACTCTTTAACTTATGTCGTGTCAAGGAAAAATCATCTATAAAATAACAATTTAAGAGTGTTTTTTTAATATTGATTAGCTTAGTTTTTAGAGGAGGTGTCAGGAGGGAAAGAGGTAATATGTCGATTTTGTTTTTTTGAAATTTTTGGATTTTTTTGAATTAGAGCTATCGTAAAGAATTTTGAGAGTCATTTTGTATTTTGTTGCCAAAAAATCAATGATACTTTCGAAAGTTGTTTGATGTTATTGAGAATTTAAACAAAATTGTTATATATTTAATTATTTCTGACATTGAATTTTATTTTATAGAAATATTTATTTAGTGAGAGAAAACTATACCATAAGTAATATTGAGCATATTGTTCATGTGTTATCTCAGATATAAAAATGTCTTTGATTTCAATTACTCTTATAAATGTTGTTGACACACAAGGTCTCAGCGTTTATATTTACCCTAAGATTTCAGATTAATGACCCGTTCATATTTATGTTAGAGGAGTAAGATGGTGACTGTTATCAATAAAGAAGATACAAAAATTTCCAGAGTTCTGGAAAATTATATTGAAATTATTTATACCGAAGAATTGACAGAAGGTGCCGTCAGGGCAAGTTCTATTGCAGATAAAGCAAATGTTTCTCGTTCCACGGTTACCAGTGCTTTGAAGAACCTCAAAAGCCTTGGATATATTGATTATAGCCCGTATAACCTTATTCATTTAACCGAAGAAGGCAGAAAAATTGGGCAAGATCTGACGTATCGCCACACTATTTTCAAAGAATTCTTTTTTAATATTTTGCAATTATCTGACGAGGAAGCCGATCAGGTAGCCTGTGAATTGGAACATGTTGTGCCGACGGAAACTACGCGAAGATTAGGGCAATTTCTTGTGTTTTTACGCGATAAAAATGACCTTATCGGCACATGGCAAGAAGAATATAAAAACCTTCGTCAGCAAGTTCTCAAAGAAGTAACTAAAGCAGAAACGCAAAAGTTAAAAGAAGAAGCTAAAAAGTCTTCCGAGAATAATATTGAAACTATAAAAAAATACTTATAGTCCCTTTTTTTGATCTAAGCTTGGAAATATAGAAAGCCCCTTTTTTGTGTATAACAAAGAAGGGGCTTTTCTGTTGAAAGGTTTAAAATAAACTTTTTTTAAAAGAGTGTAAAAATTAGATTGACAAAACTTTATTGTCATTGTAGAAACCAAACATGGTTTGACTGGTTGAATTTTTTTTCATTTGATTCAACCAGTCGGTTTTGTGAAAAAATTTGTAAATTAGGGAGAGGTTATGAAAAAGTTAGGAATTGTTTTGGGATTGATGATGATGTTTATGGCAGCTGATGCGCATGCTCACCAAGCGGTAAGAACAGACGCTGTAGTTGTTTCTGAAGATGGTTTGAAGTTTAATAACGTCATTATTTCGATGGAACCACAAAACAGAATGGGAGCTATCTTTTTTGCTCCTTCAAATCCTTCCGCTAAGCCCGTAGAAAAAAATAGTTTGTCTGCCGCCAATACCGTCGGTAAACTAAAAAGCGAAATCGTAAAAGCTGTAAATGCTAAAATGGATCGTGACCCACTTTCTAATTATAACCCCATTGCGGCATCTGACGTATTTGTTTACGGTGGATACTCCGTTCAAACTGAAAACTCTTTCACCGATGCCAGAGTATTTGGCGCTTCCAAAGCCGGTTCCGTATATCGTGTGAAAATTGTTTTGACTCCTAAAGATCCTAAACAAACAATCCAAACCGCAATTCAAGGCACATTCACCTTGTACGGTGTAGAATAATAGTTCGTTAGTTTTTTAGAATTTTATAAACTCCATGTATTGTTTAAATCTTAAGATAATATTGTAAAAAGGTAAGAAGCAGAGTAGCGCTGTTTCTTGCCTTTTTATTTTTAAGGGGAGAAAACGAAAGAGAGGCAAGCCTCCCTTATCTTTTTCTCCCCTTCGTTCAGTTTATACTAACTATTCAGAATACGGCCAAAAAAGAGAACCACTAACCTTGAAACAAAGAAGAAAGAGCTTGTCATTCTGAGGAGGGGAGAAGCCCCGACGTGAGAATCCACAATCACTGTCAGCACCTTATTAGGGAGGTTGAAACAACCTACCGTATCAAATTTTTATTCGATTTTATTTATTTGGCGTCGTGATGTTCCATCCCGTCTCAGAATGACAACGCGGGCATGTTTCAAAGTAAGACAATGGTTCTCTTTTTTGGTTGTAGCCCGAATCTTTAATTATCTAAAAATAAAACAGCATGCTTATGCAAATGCTATAAACAAACATCCCTAAAAGCTTCGCCCGA
>CAYJHY010000217.1:0-3554 GCA_964369875.1 uncultured Mailhella sp. | reverse complement strand
TGTTTTGGAAAGCTTCTTTCAAAATCCCGATTCACGGGCTATTTTTATTTTTCCTTTAAAGGCTCTGGCTCACGATCAGGCAAAAATGCTTGAAAAAATGCTGAGCATTTTACCTCCTGAGGCTCGGCCTGAAATTGCGGTGTATGATGGTGACAGTTCTGATGCGGTACGGCGAAAAATCCGTAAAAATCCTCCGCATATTTTGATCACCAATCCTGATATGTTGCACCTTGGCATTGTGCCTCACCACGAATCATGGACGACGTTTTTGGCTTCTCTTTCTCATATCGTGCTTGACGAGGCGCATATTTACCGTGGGGTTTTCGGCTCGCATATGGCGATGCTTTTGCGACGACTTGAACGTATTTGTCGACGTTATAATACGAAACCGACCCATATTTTATGTACAGCTACTATTGGCAATCCGCTTGAGCTTACCCAAAATCTTTTGGGCGTGGAAAAGGCGCACTTGGTGGAACACTCGGGAGCGGCCAAGGGAAAACGTCATTTTGTTTTGATGAATCCCGAAGAAAGCCCTTCAAGCCTCGCTATTGATTTGATAAAATCCGCTTTAAAACGAAAAATGCGTACTATTGTGTATTGCCGATCTCGAAAAATGACGGAACTTATCAGTATTTGGGCGAGCAAGCAATCCAATATTTATAAAAATCAAATCAGTGCGTACAGGGCAGGATTTTTGCCCGAAGAACGTCGAGAAATTGAAAGCCGTATGGCTTCGGGTGATTTGCTTTGTGTGGTTTCCACTTCGGCCTTGGAGCTTGGCATTGATATTGGGAATTTGGACTTGTGCCTTTTAATCGGTTACCCGGGGACGATTATGTCCACCTTACAACGTGGGGGACGTGTGGGCAGAAAAGGGCAGGAGTCCGCAGTTTTTTTATTGGCAGGAGAAGACGCCCTCGATCAATATTTTATGCATAAACCCGAAGAGTTTTTTCAAAAACCCCCTGAACAAGCCGTGCTCAGCATCGATAATGAAGTGATTTTAGAAAAACATTTGGAATGTGCGGCCTCGGAAATTCCTTTGCGCCCCAAAAGTTTCGATAAAAATTGGTTTGAAAATCCTGTGACGGCAGAATTGACTGCCCGAAGCCTTGAAAAATTGTGTGCCCAAGGGCTTTTGTTGGAATCCGCAGAGGGTGGCAGTTACTTTGCTTCACGCAAACGCCCTCAAAGAAACGTGGATTTACGAGGTTGCGGAGCGAGTTTTCAAATTATCGAACGAGCCCCCTTTAACCTTTCTAAAGTGCAAAATATCGATCCCAAAAATTTTTGGGCAAATATGCTTGGGGATGTGGAAAACAAGCAAGTGCAAAGTGGACTGGGCGAACAGGGCGAGCAAGCGAAACAAGCAAATTCACAAATGTCTTTTGTCAGTGAATCCTTAAACAAAACGCTCAAATCTTTGCAGAGTAGTGATAAAGACAAAATTATCGGCACGGTGGATTTGAAACAGGCCTACACCGAAACCCATGAGGGAGCGGTGTATTTACACAAAGGCAAAACCTATCTTATCGACAAGACAGATTTTGCCACCAAAAAAATCTATGCTCACCTTGAAAATGTCAACTGGCACACAAGGGTTCGCAGTAATAAAACCACGGAAATTTTAGAGGAAGTTTCCCATAGGGCGATTTTTGGTGTAAACGTTGCCTTCGGGAAACTAAAAGTTACGGAGCAAATCACAGGCTTTGAGCGCAGACAAAACACAAATCTAAAACTTCTAGATATTCAAAGCCTTGACTTGCCCCCTCTTGTTTTTGAGACAGAGGGCATTTGGTTCATTATCCCAGATAGTTGCCGCGAACAATTGGAAGAACGCTATGTGCATTTTATGGGTGCGATTCACGCCTTTGAGCATATCGCCATCGGTCTTTTGCCCCTGATTATTATGGCGGACAGAAACGATCTGGGCGGTATTTCCACTCCGTTTCATCAAGACGTGGCAAGCTCTGCCGTGTTTGTTTACGACGGCCACGCGGGGGGGGCGGGGCTATGTCGCAAAGCCTTTCAAAATTTGGAAACTTTACTGATTGCCATTGAGCAAAGTCTTGCGTCTTGCCCCTGTGAAACGGGCTGTCCTTCGTGTGTTATTTCGCCTAAATGCGGCTCGGGTAATCGTCCCATAGACAAAGTGGGCGCCCATGAGCTGGTGAAAATGTTTATGCAAATGCCAGTGGGGACACACATTCCTTTAGGGAAAAAAGAGCTTGAAGCTCAACCTGAAATTTCCATTAATCTCGGCAAGCAAGAAAATGCTTTACAAGCCTATGCACATTTTACCGAAAGCGACATTATGGTGCTTGACGTGGAAACCAGATACAGCGCCGAAGAAGTGGGTGGGTGGAACAAAGCCTGCAACATGGGCGTCAGCGTGGCGATTCTTTGGGACGGGCAAAATTACAAGCGCTTTTTACAAGAAGAACTTTCCGAAATGTTTACCCTACTCAAAACAGCTAAACTGGTAGTAGGCTTTAATACCCTCGGTTTTGACTATAAAGTCTTACAGCCTTTTGCAGATTTCGACTTATGTACTTTGCCTTCACTCGATCTCCTCGCAGAGATAAAAAAGAATCTCAACTATCGGGTAAGTCTTGAAAATCTCGGAAAATCCATGTTTGATTTAGGTAAAAGTGCCGACGGCCTACAAGCTCTCAAATGGTGGAAAGAAGGGAAAATAGACGAAATCGCCCACTACTGTCAAAAAGATGTGGAGCTTACCAAAAATGTTTGGCAATACGGCAAAGACAACGGCTTTGTTCTCTTTAGCAACAAGGCAGGACAAAAAGCCCGTGTAAAGGCTAACTGGGGATAGTTTGGAGGGGGATTTTTTTGTTTATTTTTTGGGAGGGGAAAAACCTTTTTTGTGAACAAAAAAAGCGTTTTTCCCCTCCCAAATCCTCCCCTTTTCCAAAAAAAACTTTTAATTAAATACTTTTTTGAAAAAAATAAGCTTTGTATAACGGCTTTATAAATTAATCAAAAATATTAAAAACTTCTTAATTACAAAAAAGGGGAGTACAGAAGTAGAATTTATAAATAGCAAAGAAGATATGGTTTTTCAGGAAGGGGGAGTTTGAGGGGGAAACCTCATTTTTTCCAAAAAATGGGGTTTCCCCCTCAAGTGTCTCCATCTACTGACTATTGACATAAATCCATAAATTCTTGTTCATTAAGGATAGTGATGCCGAGTTTTTGTGCTTTTTCGAGTTTGCTTCCTGCTTTTTCGCCTGCCACCAAGTAGTTAAGGTTTTTGCTGACGGCGCTGAGGAGTTTTGCGCCGGCTTCTTCTGCTTTGGCTTCGAATTCCGAGCGGGGTTTGCTGAGGGTTCCTGTAAACAAGATGGTTTTGCCTGTGAGGGCGGTTTGTTTGCTTGGGGCTTGCTCTTGTGCTTGAGGGTCAAGACCTTGGGCTTTGAGTTTTGCGAGAAGCTCTTGTTTTTCGGGGTCGGCAAAGTAGGTAACTATGGCTTTTGCGACTTCGGGGCCGATGTCTTGCAGACGGAGAAGGCTGTCCACGTCGGCCAAGGCCA
>CAYJHY010000216.1:0-3565 GCA_964369875.1 uncultured Mailhella sp. | reverse complement strand
TTTCTATTTTCATATTACCGGTATCGGCGATTTCTGACATGGATTTTTCAAGCGCAATAAGGCTTGAACTCATGCTTTTAGAAAAGAATCGTATAAATAAAACAACCGCACCAATAACAATAAAATTAAGGGTTAATCCGGAAACGAGAATCCAAAAAACAAGATTATCATTTTTCTCGAGTGCGAGGTTGAGTAACCTTTCTTCTTCGTTCGAAAACGTATCTATACTTCCAAAAAATTCATTGGCAATGGGTGTCACCACTTGCAAGGCATAGAGCGCTTCATCGTAATCGCCCCCGCCAATCCAGATATCTGCCGATAAAATCATGCTATCTTTATAAATGTTTTTTTCTTTAATGATGCGTTCAAACTCAGTACGGCGATTTCCTTCTAATAGTTTTGCAAATCCATTCATTTTATCATCAAGTTGAATAAAAGCCAAAATGTAATTTTCGTAAAGTTCATTTCTTTTTTCTTCGTTCACTTGAAACAAAATGTCACGCCCCAAAACACGACATACATACATATTTCTGATAATATTACTCAATTTTTCTTTATGACGCACATTTTCATCAATGATTACTTCTGAAGATTTATTTACCATGGTTACAGAGATAAACGAGGACAAGCTTATAAGAAGAACACTCGCAATAATAAAACATTGGAGTGGAATAAACTTCCTTTGTATCGACGCATTGTTTAGCCAATTCATAAATCTATTCATTAACGTACAGCCTTTGATTTAGTTACTGATGTTTTAGTACATTTGTTTTATAACATTCTTTATTCTATAGATAATATTATGTTGTAATTTTTGCAATCAGTCAACAATTATTGTTAATTTACTAAGGAAAATAAAAATTGGATTATTGAAATTTTTAGTTTTTCATAAAAAGTTGTGTTTCGAACGGCATAACCAAATTACCAACCTTTTTTTCTAATACATCTGAAATAATTAGAAAATTTTCACAACTAAAGTCTTTATGTTGTAAGTATTGTTCTGATACTGACTTTAAACAGGCGTCTTGAAAAAACGAACAGAGAAATTTTCCCTTAGGAATTTGTATGACTTTTGCATTCTCTATATTCTTTTTCTTGATATTTTTAATTTCTACATAAACCATACTTTTTAATTCATTATTTTCCTGATAAAGATATATGCCTTGGTCGGTAGAAAAGTACAATTCATAATCTCTGCTAAGAGTGTAAAGTTTTGTCAATTGTTTCCAGTAATCAGAAATGGCAAAGCCCTCAGGATTATCTGCATTAAAATCTATGCTTGATGGAAGGGCAAGGAAACACCTTGCGTCTATTTCTCTTGTGTACTCTTTGTCTTTATTGAATTTTGTTTCATACTCGTCAAAATATTTTGTAGTGCTTTCAAGAAAATACAAACTTCTTTGGAGTTTACGTATGGAATTTTTGATGTTTTTCTTTGCTTCAAGATGGAGTTTTTCTAAGTCTATGCTATCTCCATCTTTATATTTTTCGAGTTCTTTTAGCGGCATACCAAGTTCAATGGCAAGAAGAATAATATCAAGAATAATCATTTGGCTTCTTGCATAATAGCGATAGCCTGTATCGGGGTTGGTATAGGCGGGCACCAGTATGCCGATTTCATCATAATATCGTAAGGAAGTATGACTTACTTCTTTTATTTTAGTGACTTCGCCTATGGATAAATATTTTTTCATAAATACCTCAAAAAAACTTGACTCTCATATTGTATGAGACTTTATTGTATATGTATTATAAACAAGTGACGTTGATTTGAAAAGTTTTTTTAATATTTTATTTTTAGAAAATGTGGGTGTGAAAATGATTGAAAATATAGACCTAAAATCAATTTTAAAATTTACCTTGCCTTCCGTTGCCGCCATGATGTTTATGGGCGTTTATGTGATGGTTGATGGCTATTTTGTTGCAAATTTTATTGGAACAACGGCTCTTTCAGCATTAAATATTGCCTTTCCTGCCATGACGGTATTTTTTGCCATCGGCACTATGCTTGGATCAGGCGGTAATGCTGTTTGTGCAACCTTGCTTGGTGAAGGAAAAGCACAGGAAGCTCGGGAAAAAGTATCGCTCTTTATCACAAGCGGATTTAGCGTCGGTATTTTAATCAGCATATTTGTTTTAACCTATTTGTCAGAAATTCTTTATTTTCTGGGAGTAAACGAGGAAACGTTCCAATACGCGCACGACTATCTTTTTTTCGTTGCCCTTTTTGCACCTTTTGCCATTGTGCAAATTATTATTGAAAATGCCATGATTGCATCCGGTGAACCAAAGCTTTCCTTTTTAACGGTGCTTTCTGGTGGCGTGACCAATATTGTGCTTGACTATGTTTTTATTCAAGCCGATATGGGAATGACAGGTATCGGACTTGCCACCGGCCTTGGCTTTTTGGTTCCGTGTTTGATAGGTCTTGTCTTTTTTTCAACGAACAAAGAGACAAAAAGTCTTCATTTTACAAAATTTAAATTTGATATGCAGGCGATTTTAAAAGCCATGGGTAACGGTTCTTCGGAAATGGTGTCCATGCTTGCGGCCTCTGTTGTCACCTATATGTTTAATATAACCATGCTGGAGCTTGCAGGAAATGCGGGTGTTTCTGCAATTGCCGTTATTTTATACGCACAGCTTTTAATCAATTCTTTGTTTATAGGCTACACCATGGGAATATCTCCTGTCATAAGCTATAATTATGGAGAAAGAAATGCTCTCAAATTACGAGAACTGTTTGTACTCAATTTAAAATTTATTTTTATAGTTTCTCTATTTTTATTCGTATTTTCTCTTTCATTTGGCGACATTATAGTGTCTATTTTTGCAGAGCGAGCAACCCCAACTTTTACACTTGCCGACCATGGACTATTTATTTTCTCTTTTGCTTTTTTGTGCTCAGGTTTAAATATTTTTGCTTCAGGAATGTTCACCGCCTATTCAAACGGTCTAATCTCTGCCATTATTTCTTTTTTGAGAACCTTCTTTTTTATTGCGATTTCTCTGCTTATTCTCCCAAAATACTTGGGAATAAATGGGGTTTGGCTTGCGGTGCCCGTAGCAGAAGGCCTTTCGTTGTTGGTAGCGCTTTATTTTATCACTAAATCAAAGAAAGTATATATGTACGAGAAAACTTTGTGTAATGCAGTGTAGTTTTATAAACGCATTCAAGGGAGAGGAAAAAAAAATTTATGGACAAAAAAGGTTTTTCCTCTCTTACTCTAAAAATTTTATTGAGAATATGATCCTTTAATTGAGGATTCTGTATCATGAAAGTGTAAAACGACACAGCGCCCAGTATATTCACTGAGACGTTGTATACTTACAAACGGAATTTTTATCGTATTGCCTTTTGCTATATCCCAAAAAACATCCGGAATTTCATGCCCAATGCCGATGTCGTAGTCTTTGCCGTCGTTACCTTTGACTAAAAACCCCATATATCCGGATTCCGAAAAATCTTCCATGTGGGTTGTGTAGGAGTCAAATATTCCTTCTACAACTGCTTTACGCACTGTTTTGCTTGGACAAGGGCCTTGGGGAGCAATAAATCCGTCGG
>CAYJHY010000215.1:0-3579 GCA_964369875.1 uncultured Mailhella sp. | reverse complement strand
ACCAATGTATACCTTTTTGAGAAATTTGTTCTGCCAAAGCTTTGTCTTTTGCTTTACGCTCTTCCTTTTCTTGTTCTGTTCCCAAACCAAAGCCGGAGCTTTCCAGAATAAGTTTCTCTATTTCGTTTTCATAACGCAGTGCGTAGGCCAGTGCAAAACGCCCTCCCATGGAGTAACCAAGAAGTGAATAGGGCGCTTGAACCTGCCTTAATACTTGTTCGTGCAGACAGTCTAAAACATAATCAAAAGAATAACAAGCAGGCTTTTGCGGGCGAGGACTTTTACCGTGCCCTACAAAGTCAAAACAATACAAGGCATGATTATCAATGGAAATATCTTTCCAGACAGAACACTCTTGAGCAAAACCATGCAGGCAAACAAGTTTTTTTGGCGAACTCACCTCATTATATATTTCAAAATGATAGGATAAACTAGAATGTTCTTTTAGCATAAATTTTCTGGAAGGTTGGTAAAGTTTCCATGTAATTTTTTACTCAAATCCATATTGGTCTGCACTTCCAAAAGATGTATGCCTTGGGATTGTTGCGCTTTACAAAATTCCATTTCAAAACTGTTATAATCGTTTATGGTAACATGCTTTATTTGATATAGATTTTTAATGGCCGAAAAATCAAGATCGTGGGGAGTGGTATACAGATAGGAAAAATTATCACAACCGTACTGAGGTAAATAATTAAAAATTCCTCCCCCATTGTTATTGAGAAGCACAATAACAAGATCAAGTTGATGGGTTTTGCCCACTAAAAGCCCATTCATATCATGCCAAAAAGCCAAGTCTCCTGTGAGTAAGACTGTAGGCCTTTGGCTTGCGATACCAAGGGCGGTGGAAATGGTGCCATCAATACCATTTACTCCACGGTTACAGAAATAGCGTATGTTTTGCGCCTTGCTTCGCCAAAAAAAATCAATTTCACGAATAGACATACTATTTGCAAGCATAAGAGCGGAGTTTTCTGCAATATTTTTTTGTAAAAGGTGTATAATTTTACCCTCAAAAAAAGCATTGTCGTTACAGCATGAAAAACATTCCCCAAGGTAATAACAGCTTTTTTCTTCGTAGCCTTGCCATTTTGCAAGGTATTTCGTTTTCTTTTCAACGAAGTCACTTTGCCAAGCTTGCATATTTTGGTCGATTTGTTGATTAAGCGATGTTGCAAAAGCATGCGCCGAAGATTGCACAAAAAAACTGCTTTGCATAGAAAAATCACGATATTCCGCAACCTCGTCGACTTGAATAATATACGCCTGTTTATTTTTTGCGATAAACTGCTGTAAACGTTTTGAAACAGGTACTTGACCAAGTAAAATAATATACTCGGCCTCAAGTTCTTTTTGGGCTTTTTCGCTTTTTAGAAATATATCATAACTATCTATAATCGTATCAGAAACATAATTTCTAAGTTGTGACAAAGGATCGGCAAGTAAGGGGGCATTGAGCTTTTTGGAAAGGCAGACAAGCTCCTCTTGAGTACCTTTTGAATAGTCACAAGCCCCTGCTCCGCAAACAATAATTCCTTGTTTGTCAAGAAAAAATTCCGCATCAAATTCACAACCTTGTTCGCCTTTTATAAACCGAAACCCATGAGCTCCCATTCCTTTTTCAAACATATTTTCATACATGTTTGGAAGTAAGGGCTCATACAGAGGAACATTGATTTGCACCGCCCCTTTGGGTGCGGATTGGCACGCCATAAAAACTTTCTGCATCACACTTCTGGTGTAAGCGTGGGAATGGTCGTTATTTTCAGCCAAAGATTCAGGCGTATAACTTAAATTTTCATAATATTTAACGTACGTTCCAAACAAATATTCTTGATTCATGGTTTGTGGTGCACCCACGTTTTTAAATTCCGGCGGACGATCGGCAGAAAGAATAATCAACGGGATACGAGAATGTTTTGCCTCATTCAGTGCGGGTAAATAATGACTTGGAGCAGAGCCGGAAGTGCAAACAAGCACCACAGGACTATTTTTTTCTTTAGCAATTCCAAGAGCAAAAAAAGCGGCGCTGCGCTCATCCAAATTCATATACACAGAAAATTTAGGCTGATGAAGCTCTTCTAAATTCACTTGTTTTTCGTTTTGACTTTGTATGTATTTAGCCCGAAAATTTTCGTCAGATATATGCATCTCACGCTGTTTTGCCTTATGTTTTTCATAGGCGCAAAAAAGCACAGACAAAGGGGTGGAGCGAGAACCGGGACTCAAAACGACATGACGAACCCCAAGATTATATAATTCATCCACCAAAGAAGCTATATATTCATTCATAGTCGTAGCCTTTACACGTTTAAAGGGCATCTAAAATAGTATTCAATTTATTGCTGATTTCTTGATATTCCAAAAGACAATCGGATTCTTCCAAAAGGCCACACCCTGCATACGCATAGATTTTTGTTTTATCAGTGTCTTCAAGCACAGCGGAACGAATACCCACCACAAAAATTCCGTCACCATTTTTTTCTTCTAAACCAAGAGGCGCACCATAGGACCCTCTGGAATGAGTTTCAAATTTTTGAATAATTTCCATGGCCTTTGTTTGCGGATAGCCACCAAGGGCAGGAGTTGGATGTAATGCTTTAACAAATTCTAAAACATGTTTTGAACTTTTTTTCAAGGATAAAGGCGTTTTTAGGTGAAAAAGTCGTGGTAAATCAAGCAACGCTCTTTCTCCTTCAGTCAAACCTGTTCCAAGTTTTTCTAATTGTTGCTTAATCGCTTCAACCACAATCTGGTGTTCTAAATTATTTTTTTCATCATCAAGCAAAATTTGTCCAAGTTGCGCATCATTTATACCGTCTTTGCCGATAGTACCGGCAATGGCATTACTGAAAACTCCTTCCCCCTTCTTTTGCACCAAGATTTCAGGGGTGGCACCAAAAAAGGTTTTTCCGTCACGGTAATATGCAAATACAAAAGATTGCGGGTTTTGTTGCAAAAGATTTGTGAGAACAGAACAAATATCAATCTCTTGTTGACACTGCACAGTCACTTTTCGAGAAGCAACCACTTTTTGAGCTGTTCCTTGTTGTAGCTCAGACCGAATTTGTTCAAACATCTTTTGCCATGCCACAAAATCATCTTCCATGAGAAAAAATTCATGCTTAATGACAGTATACTCGTCAACGGCAGATTTATGATTGGATACGTCTAAAGACAACTTTTTTTCAAGCTGTCCATTGTGTAAAAAACAATAATCCCTAAAGCGAAGACCTTGCTTTTGCATACTTTGCAAAGAAGGATCATCAACAAAAAAATCGAAAAAATCAAAAGAATAAAAACAAAAAGGACTATCGGCATTTTCATCGGCAATAGCGGCGAAAAAGGTTTTATCATCCAAAGGATTATGAAAAAAAAGCTTTTCTGCATCACCGTATGCATCCCAAAGGCAAAGCAGGCTTTCTTTTTTTACTTCATTTGTCATAAGGCTCTATGCTACTCGTTTCAAGTTTTTTGCCACACTACCCTATCTCAACAAAAAAGTAAAGAAAGAGAGTTAGACTGAGTTTTTATATTCATGTCATTTTTATTTACTTGTTTTTTGGGAGGGGGAGAACC
>CAYJHY010000214.1:0-3594 GCA_964369875.1 uncultured Mailhella sp. | reverse complement strand
CACATGCATAAATCTCAGAAATGAGAAGGAAACCGGTTAGATTCCGGTACGGACCCGCCGCTGTGAGCAGGGACGAAATCCACATAATGCCACTGATGAAAACTGCAAGCAAAAAAGCAGAGTCGGGAAGGCGTGGAAAGTAGGACGATCTGTAAGTCAGAAGACCTTTATGCTGTATACGCTTCGGTGATAGGCAGAGTATACATATTAAGTTAAGAGAAAACGGCTCTTAAGGTTTATCCCTTAAGGCTTTTTTTGTTTTAAAGCCTTTTATAAACCTTATATACGATTCGGGTAATGCCATTGGTTATAGGAAAGCCTCCTTTTCCGACTGCGAGTGGCCGATGGCATTGTCCCCCCAAAATCAGCGCTCCGGCCCTCTAACCGGAACCTCTTTAGAAAAGCAGGCGTTTTCGCCTGCTTTTTTTATTAGGCGTATATAATTTGCTTTTTTTTCGCTTTTAATGTATTATGTTCGTCAACGATAAATGAAGTACTCCATAGAGTAAGCGTTTATAATAGTAGTATAAAGCCAAAGAAACAACAGTTTTTGGTCTGACATACTGCCAACAATTTTTATTTGTAAACAAAAGGGGCATATATGCTCAAATATTTTACTAAAACATCGCATAAAAATGAACTTCTTCTTTCTCTTTTCTGCTCTTGCCTTTCCCTTACCCCGCAGGCAATGGCACAAAATTCTTTAAGCGATAATTACAAAGAACATCTGGGAAACATCGCATCCACGTTATTGTCTAACAGTCTTGATGAAAACCCCGAATCTTCCCAGCTCCACATCACTGCCCCAAAAAGCCCCAATGCTCCGACCATCCAAAAACTCCCCCCGCTTGTTCTAAATCAGACATCCGTTCAAAATAGCAGTTCTGCCAATAATAAAGAAATAAGCCTCGCTCCTGCAAACACTACGCAAACACAAAAAGCACAAGAGCAAACACTCGAGGAAAAAGTACTTCTGCTTACGGACAGCATCGCGCCCGCAGAGCATCCCAACTTACAGCCGAGCGACTACCTTTACGATGAAGGAAAAGAGGTTTTACTTGAACTTGACAGTATAACCCCCTTCAAAATGCCAAGTGTTGATATTCTTGCTATTTCAGATGGTTACACGAATCTTATGGATAGGATGGCAGGCTCCCCCGCCATCAGGAAGCCAAAACCGTCACCTGCCCTCAGGATTGAAAAAATTCTTAACCGCAGTCCCTATCCCGGTAATTTTCTCAATAATCTAAATACCGTTATTTATGAATACGCTTTAATCAATAATCAACTCACGGTACTTGACGGTAAAAGCAAGGAAGATCACGAATTTATCGTGCGCCCAAGTTTTCAAATAAAAGAAGAAGAAAATGCCGAAAGTGTATTTTTTCTTATTCTCGAGCTTTTTGACCAAGCAAACAATTTAAAAGGGTATTGGTCAAAACAAATCAAACCGTCAAAACCCTTGCCTAAGAACAATAAATAAGGATACACTGCATAATTTACAAACAAATTATTCGGTAAATATAAAAAATTAGCCCATGCATTTTAGGAGATTATAATGGAAATTCTTTTTCAAATTCAAAATCAATGGAAAGTGGAAATAGCCCTTGGTTTCGCCCTCGAAGGCGACACCGTTGATGATGCTTGCCACTTTTTTCAACATGCCGCCCCTTGGATAAGCATTGCCCCCGCTTGGCGTGATTTCAAAGGCAAAGCCGGTGAAAAAAGTGTTATGTACGGCCCTCCTGCTATGGATATTTCCCGCGCCATGATGGTGGGACTTGGAGAAGAAAAAGCCCTCACCGCCCTTGAAATCCGTAACCACTTCGCCAAAGCTCTTGTTGCTTGCCGTGAAATGGGTATGGAGCATGTCGGCGTCGATATCGTTTCCCTTGCACGCATCGCCACAAAAATCGGCTACAGCAAAGAAACTCTTGCCCGTGAACTCGCCCTTGCCGCTCATTTGGCCCTCTATCGTTATACTAAATTTAAACAAAAACCCGAAAAAGCCTTGCCTGAAATCAGAAAAGTTTCCTTCATGCTCGACGATGAATATTGCAGTGACGAACTCAAAGAAGCCGTGCGCTTTGCCGAAGCCGAAGCAAGCGGTATATGCTTTGCCCGTAACCTCGGTAATGCTCCAAGCAACGACCTCACCCCCGCTGTTTTTTGTGATTATGCCCAAAACATCGTCAACGAATACAAAGACTACGGTTTCACTTGCAAACTCCTCAACGAAGAAGAATTGCGTGCCGAAAAAATGGGCTCCTTGCTCGCGGTCGGTCAAGGTTCTGAACAAGAATCACGCATGGCCGTTATTGAATATCGACCCAAAAATGTTGATAAAGACCTTGCTCCCCTTGCTCTCATCGGTAAGGGTGTCACCTTCGACACAGGCGGAATCAGCCTCAAGCCAAGCGCAGGCATGGCAGAAATGAAAGGCGACATGAGCGGAGCAGGCGCCGTTCTCGGTACCATGGAAAGCCTCGGGCAACTCGCAAAACTCGGCCTCAGCCCAAAACAAAGCGTCATCGCCCTTATTCCCCTTGTGGAAAACATGCCCGACGGACGTGCCATCAAGCCCGGTGACATCGTTCTTTCCAAAAAAGGAAAAAGCATCGAAATCGGCAACACCGACGCCGAAGGCAGACTCATCCTTGTGGACGCCATCGCCTACGCCGAAGAAAAATACAACCCCGAAGTCATTCTTGATATTGCAACCCTCACAGGAGCTTGTGCCGTAGCGCTCGGCAACGGCGCCGCAGGGGTTTTCGCCACCAGCGAAGAACTTGCCAAAAAAATTACCGATGCAGGTAACGCCTACTTTGAACGCGTTTGGCATCTTCCCCTCTGGGATCACATGCTCGAAGGGCTCAAAAGCAACGTGGCGGACATATCCAACGTCGGCTCCCGTGAAGGCGGTGCCCTCAGCGCGGCCATCTTCCTTAAACAATTCATGGACAAAGACAGAAACTGGATCCACATCGACATGGCTGCCGCCGATAACGCAGACGATGCCGTTACCCCAAAAGGCTCCACAGGCTTTGGCGTGCGCATTCTCGTCGATTTTGTGATGTAATTGCAAGTTGTTTAAGTTTTTTTTTGCGGGGGGAAGAGAGGGAAATTTTTTGTAAAAATTTTCCCTCTCCTCCCCCCGCACCCCCCGCCACTCCCATAAAAAACTTTAATACGCTTACGCGCTTTATTTTATGTGCTTAACGCTAACAGCAGTCACTACATAAAAAATTTTTATTCACTATCGTTTTTTCAGGGAGGGAGTTTGAGGGAGGGGAAAACTCCCAGCTAATATTGAGCAAAGCGAAATTTAGCGTTATTACAAGGTTTGATAAAAAATGGGGTTTCCCCTCCCTCAAAGAATTCTTCCCCCCTCACAAATCACCCAATAACAGGATTTTATTTTGTCTAAAAAATTTCATTATTCTCAAGAGTTGTGCATACGTTCTGCCGGTAAGGCCATACAAAATACGGGTATGATTTACCCCGGTGCAAAAATCGGCATTGCTGTTTCTGGCGGTGTGGATTCCTTTGTGCTTTTAAAAGTGATGCAAATCCGTCAGCGTATTTTGCCTTTCC
>CAYJHY010000213.1:0-3639 GCA_964369875.1 uncultured Mailhella sp. | reverse complement strand
GTTAACAAAAATAACTACCCTGAATGATCTTCAAGGTAGTTATTGTTAGATAGTTCTAATCCCTTAAAGAATCAAACTCTTAGATGCCACCGTCAGCATAGAACTTATCGGTGTAGGCATAAAGAGCAGGAGAGCCACCTGTATGTAAAAATACAACGTTGGCGCCTTCTTTGAAATATCCTTGACGGATAAGACCGATAAGACCGGCAAAAGCTTTGCCTGAGTAGACAGGGTCAAGCAAGATACCCTCGGTTTGCGCAAGCAATTTTACCGCTTCATACATAGCTTCGTTTGGTTGAGAATAACCGGGGAGATAATACTCGGCATTACATTGTACGGCTTCACGAGGAATTGAACCGCAACCTACTTTTTCAGCTGTCAATTGAGCCAATTTATAGATGTGCTCTTCTTGCACGTCTTGAGGACGGCTCACGGTTACGCCTACAACAGGAATATTGGCGTTTGTTCCAACCATACCGACAACCATACCCGCATGGGTTCCGCCCGAACCGGAAGGAACAACCATGTTGTCGATGTTCAAATGCATGTTCAAAGCTTGTTGCATAATTTCTTGCGCGCAAGCAACATAACCTGTTGAACCGATAGCGTCAGAAGCTCCGCCGGGGATGATGTAAGGTTTTTTTCCTTGGGCTTTCAATTCTTCGGCAGTTTTTTGCATTTCAGCCATCATATCGGTGCCGCCTACAACAGAGCGAATGCTTGTTACACCCAAAAGACGGAAAAGAAAATGGTTTCCTGAACCCTCAGGTTTATAGGAATCTTTTACTCTTTCTTCCATAATCAAATGGCAATCCATGCCTTCTTTTACAGCCCAAGAAAGGGTCAAACGGCAGTGGTTTGATTGAACAGCACCGCAAGTAATAAGGGTGTCGCAACCTTTGGCAACCGCGTCGGCTATAGCAAAATCAAGCTTACGGGTTTTGTTACCGCCGGAAGTGCCGGGCAAAAGATCGTCACGTTTGATGTAAAGGTTTACTTTTCCACCCAAGGCTTTAGAAAAATTATCTAATTTTTCAAGAGGGGTTGGGCAATTTACATAACCACGACGAGGAAATTGTGCTAAATTCATTTTGTATTCTCCATACAATATAAATAAAAGTTGTTTTTATAAAAGTGTCGACAATCAACACGTATTAGCGAAATTTATACAAAAGTATTCATCAAGTCAAGTGATTTTTATATTTAAAAAACACTGAAATTATAAATAATTAGAGGTTATGCTTGTGCGGTTTCAGGTGTTTCGTATTTTCTGTTCCAACCGGTAAAGGCGGAGAAAAGTAATACTACAAGCAAGGCCCAAGAATAGGGGTTATAAAGAGCTGTTGCGATGGATGGTGCTGTGATGCCAAAGTTTTCGGAAGAGGAAACGATAGCGGCATACCAGGCGGCAACAACAATGTGCCAAGGCAAGATAAAGAACACGGTACAAACGGCGCAGTCCATAAGGTTTGCACGGCGTGCAGGAGCCAAGTTGAACTTTTTACCAACAGGTTTTACCAGGGAAGGCCCGACAAGTAATTCGGCCGGAGCGTTGGCAGAAATTGGGATGGAAGCGATAATGGTTACACCAATAATGAACAATTCGGCCTGTGCAACGGTGCTGAGCATAGCTTTTTCGGCCCATTCCAAAATTTTACCCATGATACCACATTCAACAACAACCTGAGTAACAGCAAGAATAAGAACGGCAAACACAATGGCGCCGACCACGTTTTGAACGCCGTCTTCAATCAAACCTGTGGAAATACCGCGAGCTTCGGGGATGCTGAAAATTTGTCCGATTTCAAGGTTGCCTGTGAGAACACCGATAGCCATGGCTGAAAGGTTACCATAAATAAGAGATTCAATAATATGGCGACCGCTAAGAGCGCTGACGACAACAATCACAAGGGCAACAATCATAAAGATACCGCTGGGGTTTGCTTCCTTGATGAGTTGTGGCAATTCTTGAACTTGGCCACCGCCACCAAAAACAAGGAAAATCATGCCCGCAAACATGGCGGCGATAATGGCAAGTGGGAAACGTGAACGAACAACGTCACGCATTTCGGCTTCTTGTGTGAAAGCAGAAACGATAGTGGTGTCAGAAATAGGAGCTAGGTTGTCACCAAAGGCTGCGCCTGACAAAATGGCAAGAGCCAAAAGCGCAGGGTCTGAACCGAGGAAATAACCGGCGGGATAAAGAACAGGGGCAAGAGCAATACAAGTACCTGTGCTTGTTCCGGTTCCCAAGGCGAAAAGCATAGCGATCATAAAGGTTATAAGCGTGAACACGCCACCTTCTGCGCTTACAGTTGTACCAAGCCATAAAAGCCCGTCTACCAAGCCACCGGCTTGCATAACCTTACCAAACACGCCTGCAAAAAGCCATGCTGTAACGATAACAATACCTGTTTTATCGCCGATACCTCTCATAAGAGCTTGACAATAATCAGATTTGTTTTTTGCAAAGAAAATACCGAAAGCCATAGCGATCCATGCGCAAGACCAAAAAGGCTTTGTGCCTCCACGTTCGGCAACGGAAAGCCAAACAAGTCCGACAACGAGGATGAGTAAGGGAACCAAACCGCCCATTACGCCACCATACATGTCGATTTTCTTTTCTTCCATACCTTCATGTCCATGGGGATGTGACATAACAACTCCTAGTGTTAAAAAAGTGAAATTGTATCATTACAAAATATGTTTGTAACTTGCAAAAACTAATCACATTTGCCTATTGGCAGTTGTTTTTAATGAGAACATTAAACCTATTATTTGAGGTTTTTTTTAGTAAAACAAAAAGTGTTTTAACCATCTTTCTGTTTTTTTCTGTAAGAAAAAGTCTATAACAAATTGATTTTACATGTATAATAAAAAATTGTTTCCCATAGGATAATGTTTTTTACTATTGTTAATCAATCGATTGTCGACAGTTTATTTATGAAATATACATGATGTGAAATTTCTGTCAAGATTAATTTGCATATGAGCTTAAGCAACAAAGATTTTTTGTGTAAATGTGGTATTTCAGACGAGAGGCGTGCACAAGTTATAAAAAAAGATTGTTACAAAAATATGTAACAATCTTTGAAGTATGGAGATCTTTTTTCATGAGTACTCTGTTTTGAATTTTGTGAACAGGCTCTAGTATTTCTCGTAATGAACCTTATCCCAAAGGCAGTCGGCGTCGGTATAGGGGGAAGGTTCTTCGGCTTTATGACCTATGGCAAGAACAGCCAAAACTTTAAGTTCTTTAGGATAGTCAAGAAGTTCTCTGAGCATGTCGTCTGAATCTCTGCCATTTGGTGCGGTTCTTAAGCGTAGTTGTATCCAGCAAGAACCAAGGCCAAGATGTTCGATTTGTAGCTGCATGGCTATGGTTGCTATGGAAGCGTCTTCAATCCAAGTGTCTGCAGTTTCGGGATTTGCCAAAATAGCGATGGCGAGGGGAGCAGTCTTGAATGCCCCAACGCTGTGAGATTTGCAGTGCACCATTTCTTGGATAACACTTGTATCTTCTACAACAATATACTCCAAAGGTTCAAGGCTTCTGCTTGTTGGAGAAAGAAGAGCCGCTTTTAAAATGCTGTCTCTGTCTTCTTTGCTGACAGCTTGGTCGGTGAAACGTCTGATGGA
>CAYJHY010000212.1:0-3665 GCA_964369875.1 uncultured Mailhella sp. | reverse complement strand
GTATGAGCCAAGAACCAAAATTTAAAATGACTCCCATGTATGAACAGTATCTCAGTATTAAAGCACAATATCCCGATACTATTCTTTTTTATCGTATGGGAGACTTTTATGAGCTTTTTTTTGAAGACGCACAAATTACAGCCAAAGCCTTACAATTGACCCTAACAAGCCGTAACAAAGATGATGCCGTGCCTATGTGTGGTATCCCTTGGCATGCGGCAGAACAATATTTTTCCCAAATGGTGGAAAAGGGGTTTAGGGTTGCCGTATGTGATCAGGTGCAAGATCCAAAAGAGGCGAAAGGTCTTGTAAAACGAGAAGTCACAAGAATTATTACCGCAGGAACCGCCCTTGAGGACAATAATCTAAAAGCAAAAGAACATAATTATTTAGCCTCTATCTACTTTCAAGACGGGCATGGGGCTTTTGCTTGGCTTGATGCTTCAACAGGCTATTGGACAGGGCTTCAAAGTTCAAAAGAACATGAGCTGTGGCAATGGGTTTATAAAATCGAACCCAAAGAACTACTTGTTCCTTCGCATATGAAAGCGCCTGAGCTTGTCAAAGTAAATCAAAATATACAAGTTGTGTATCTTGGGACACAAAGCCACTATGATGAAAAAAGAAACAAAGATAGAATTTTGCAAGCCCAACAAGTGCAAGAACTCAACGCCTTGGGGCTTGAGAAAAAAAGTGAACTTGTGCGAGTATGCGGAGCGCTTTTAGCCTATTTGGAGCAAAACCAAAAGCGTATGCCTTCCTATCTTTCTCCTTTTGAACCCATGGATATGAGTTCACATATGGTGATAGACGAGGTCACCGAAAGGAACCTAGAGCTTTTTAGACGCTATGACGGAAAAAAAGGCCTTGGTACCCTTTGGCATGAACTTGATAACTGCCAAACCCCTATGGGTGGGCGTCTGCTTGAAGAACGTTTACGTTATCCGTGGAAAGATTTACAAAAAATAAATCGTCAGCAAGATGTAGTGGAGCATTTTTATAAGAATCCCAAAAAATGCCAAGCCTTGCGCTCCCTACTCGATACCGTTTATGATTTAGAACGCCTTTCCACTCGTATCAGCTTAAATCGCTTTTTACCGCGAGATTTTTTGGCTTTGCGTGACAGTCTTGCGCACTTGCCTAAAGTGTTGCATGTATTACAAGAAAACGATGATGAGCTTATCACCCATGATGCCCTTGAGGGAAAAGAAGTTCCCGAAGCTTTGGGGCGTTTGCTCAAACAGTGGGACAATCTAGACGATATTGCCTCTCTTCTCGATAAAGCCTTGCTTGATACTCTACCCATCAATATAACCGAAGGCATGCTTTTTAAAACAGGTTTCCATGCAGAACTTGATGAAATTTTGGATATTGTGGAACATGGTGAAAGACGTTTGGCGGATCTTTTAGCAGAAGAGCAAACAAAATCTAACTTGCCCAAATTAAAAATCGGTTATAATCGAGTTTTCGGTTATTATTTCGAGCTCAGTAAGTCTCAGCAACAAAGCATTCCCGATTATTTTGAAAGGCGCCAAAGTCTTGTTAATGCCGAACGTTTTATCACTCCAAAACTCAAGGAATTGGAAGAAAAAATTATAAGCGCATCCGATAAACGTAATACATTGGAGTATACGCTTTT
Organism: uncultured Mailhella sp.; assembly: GCA_964369875.1. Lineage (GTDB taxonomy): Bacteria > Desulfobacterota > Desulfovibrionia > Desulfovibrionales > Desulfovibrionaceae > Taurinivorans. Next base: position 2,026 of record CAYJHY010000212.1, on the reverse strand, counting down.
CTTGGAGTTACGCACCCGCCTCGCCGATGAAAGACCACGTATTCTTTTTATGGCAGGAATTTTGGCGCATGTGGATTTTTGGCAAGCCCTCGCTCACACTGCACGCCAAAATAATTGGGTTCGGCCTTTCGTGGAAGAATCAAGTCTGCTTGAAATCAAAGAGGGGAGACACCCTGTAGTGGAGTCTGTGCTTGGTAAAGCGCACTTTATCCCCAATGACCTTCTTATGGATGAAAACAGACGCCTCTTGCTCATCACAGGCCCCAACATGGCCGGTAAATCAACTGTTCTTCGTCAATGTGCCATTATTTGTATTTTAGCACAAATGGGATCCTTCGTACCCGCCTCTCATGCAAAAATCGGTGTGGTGGACAGAGTCTTTTCAAGGGTTGGTGCGTCTGATAATTTGGCGCAAGGGCAAAGTACCTTTATGGTGGAAATGATGGAGACCGCAAGGATTTTGCGTCAGTCTACCAAAAAAAGTTTGGTTATTCTCGATGAAATCGGGCGTGGTACCAGTACCTTCGACGGTTTATCCCTTGCGTGGGCAGTGGTGGAAGAGCTGATAAAACGTGCGCAAGGTGGAATCCGAACCCTTTTTGCTACCCATTATCATGAGCTGACCATGCTCGAAGGCAAGCTTCCGGGGGTTTGCAATATGAATATTGCCATCAAAGAATGGAATAACGATATTGTCTTTTTACGCAAACTTGTGCGAGGTCCTGCCGATAAAAGTTATGGGGTGGAAGTGGCACGTCTTGCAGGGGTGCCACTTTCTGTGGTACAAAGAGCCAAGGAAATTCTAAAAAATCTTGAAGATAATCGTGAAAAAGCGGGTTATCGTATAGAAAAGAACTTTTTACCGGGGCTTCTAAGTAAAAAGGAAGAAAATCAAGAAAGTGATGAAAATAGCATCCAAGTCAACGAGAAAAATACAGTTGTTGATTTAAAGAAAATTAAACAAGAAGTTATCAAAGAGCATCCAATTCTAAAGTCTTTGGTTGATATAGACATAAACTCTCTTACCCCCTTAGACGCCTTGCGCTTACTTGCGGAATGGAGTCAACACGTGAAAAAGGAAAAATCATGAAAAACAAATCCTCACTTTCCATAGGTTTACTCTTTGTTCTTATATTTTCTTTTGGCCTCATCGCTTGCGGAAAGAAAGAAGCGCCTATCCCACAAAAAACCGATCAGCTTTTTTCTTTTCAGGATGTATACGTACATATGAATGAAGAAGGAAGCCTTTCTGTGGTTGGCAGTATAAATGGCACCCGAAAAAATGTGCAAGCCCTTGAATTACAAATAGAAGGGTATGATGAAGCTTGTCCAACGTGCCCCTTTGTGCCTGTGGAAGTTTTCACCGTAAATCCAAGAGAAACCTGGGAAGGCATTATTCCTGCGGATTTTTCTTTTACAGTGTTACCGGCAAAACAGTTTAGAGCCTATCGTTTTAGACTTATAGGGCATAATAATATTGCCGGTTTGCCACAAATTATGACATCTGTGCTTAAAATTGAAGCTCCTATTGTGGATAATAGGCCGTATGTGGAGTTTCCCGTAAATCAGGAAAAATAATTTAACGGAGGTTTATATGAAAAAAGTATGTTTAGCTCTGGTTTTTTATGTTTTACTTCTTCTGCCTGCCCATGCCAAGGCCGAAGTCAAAACCCTTAATTATGACACTTCGGTGGTAATGGTTTTTGATTTCAAAAGTAGTTATAGTTACGATGAATTTGTCAAATTCACAATGAATTCTGTGAGTGAACAAATAGGCATGGACTTTTTTATGATTGAGGGAAATGGTATACGGTATATCCCTTCTTCAAACTCTAAAATGTTCAATAAAAGACAAACAATGCATTTTTTCATAGAAAATAATGAAGAAACTCAAACCGCCGTTACAAATATTGCGGAAAGGTTTATAAAATTATTCAAGAATAGCGGTGGGTCGGTGCGTGTTATACAAAGCCCCGTCATGCAAGCCCATGTTTATGAATAATTTTTGAATAGTTTTTGACTTTTG
>CAYJHY010000211.1:0-3702 GCA_964369875.1 uncultured Mailhella sp. | reverse complement strand
CGTAGAAAAAAATGAGGATATTTTCTCAAAAAGACTTTACAGAGTCAGAATTTTTTTTTATGGTTACAAAAATCACGGGATTTGTAACAAATCCTTAATCAAATAGGTTGCCTGTTCGTGGGCGTAAGCACGAAATTTCAATATGCAGATTATGCTTGATTATTTTCAGAAAATAGTCTATAAATATTGAAATATACCTATTTTGATACTAGGTTTTATACACGGCATTTGTTTTGCAAGTGCTATCATTTCTAAAAATGCCCCAATTTGTCCAAGGAGGACTCTCATGGCTGAAGTTAGTTACAAAGGCAAAAGCTTTGAAGTTGATGAAGACGGTTTTCTTCTTCGTTTTGACGACTGGTGTCCAGAATGGTTGGAATATGTAAAAGATTCCGAAGGTATTTCTGAACTCAACGAAGATCACCAAAAAATTCTTGACTTCCTTCAAGACTACTACCGCAAAAACGGTATTGCTCCTATGGTTCGTATTCTTTCTAAGAACACTGGCTATAAATTGAAAGAAGTTTATGAATTGTTCCCTTCCGGACCTGGTAAAGGCGCTTGCAAAATGGCAGGTCTTCCTAAACCTACCGGTTGCGTATAATTCATTAGATTATACTTTAGAAATGGCAGAATGTTTACATTCTGCCATTTTTACGTTAAAATGCCCTTAGTCTTAAAAATAATGCTTTGTGAGTGAAATATGAAAAAATGTATTCTTTTGGCCAACTGTCAAGGCGAAGTTCTTCAGCAAGTATTGGTAAAACATCCCATGTTTTCGCTGGAGTGGGAAGTAAAGTATTATGCTAGTTTTATGAAGCCCGTTATTGAAGACGAGGAGCTTGCAAATTGTGATTTGCTTATTCATCAGGCGCTTTCTGATGATTGGGGTAATCTTTCCGAAAGTTATCTGCTATCTAAAATTTCAAGCCATACAAAAGTTATTCACATGCCGAATTTTTTATATTTTCATGCTTGGCCCACTGCTAAATGGGATGTGACCCATGGGCCCATTTGGCATGACAGTTATGTGGATGAAGTTATAAGCAGGGGCTTAAGTTTTGAAGAAGTGGTGTATGTGGTGATGCGTTCGGATTTAAGTAAAGTTTATGATCTTGACGCTATGATGCGCAGTTCATTAAAAATTGAATACGAAAAAAATTATGGTTGGCGTGAAGAGCTTATGGCGTATATCGAAGAAAATTGGAGAACCGAGCAGTTTTTTACAACGCCAAGTCACCCCTATGGTAAACTTTTGCAAATGTCAAGTAATCTGCTTTTAAAAGAGTTAGGCTATAAACCACTGGTTTTTGAAAATCAAACAGCACTTGTTTGTGACCGCTATTACTTTTTACCTGTGCATCCTTCTATTATTCAATATCACAAAATAAAATGGTGCAGTAAGGAAACTACATATCCAACATATAAATATTATTTGAATTACGAAGATTATTTACGCGCCTATGTAACTGCAAAACAGCAAGATATTCCCTTGCTTTACTACCTTAATAAGATGGAAGCCGACCGAGAAATAATAGCGGGTTATAAAGAAATCTAAAAATTTTTTGCATACCTCCTTGACGATAAAATAGGAAGAACTATCTTATAGAAGGTAATTAAAGTTTTCACTTTTAAGGAGTTATACATGGCCTCAAACGAAACAAAACACAGTTTTAAAGCAGAAACTCACAAGGTTTTAAACATCCTTACCCACTCCCTGTACACCAATAGGGAGATTTTTTTGCGTGAACTTCTCTCTAACGCCTCAGATGCCCTCGATAAATTGCGTTTTATGCAAAGTAAAGGCGAAAAAATAGTAGAAGCCGACGTTCCTTCCGAAATTCGTATTACAATCGATAAAGAAGCCGGCACTCTCACCATCAGTGATACCGGTATCGGTATGAGCATGGAAGAAATGCAAGAAAACCTCGGCACCATTGCCAAATCAGGTTCTGAGCAATTTCTAAAAGACATGGGACATAAAAATGTTAACGCCAATCCCGAAGACATCGATCCTTTTGCCGAAGAAGAAATTGTAGAAAAAAGTGACAGTCCAAGCACCGACGCCTCGCAAATTATCGGACGCTTCGGCATCGGTTTTTATTCTGTATTTATGGTAGCGGATAAAGTTGAAGTTTGTTCTGTTCCTGCCCTTGAAGCCAAGGTTGAAGGCAATGGCTACAAATGGGAATCCACAGGCGACAGCTCCTACACTGTCAGCCCTCTTGAAGAAAAAACTGTTGCTCGCGGTACTGTGATCAAAGCCTATTTGAAAGCTAACGCAAAAGATTACTTGGAAGAGTTTCGTCTTGAAAATATTATTCGTAACCATTCCAATTTCTTGCCCTTCCCAATCTACCTTAATGATAAGCTTATCAATACCACTCCGGCACTTTGGCGTGAACCAAAATTTAGCATCACCAAAGAGCAATATAATGAATTTTACACCTTTTTAACCCACGATAAAGACGAGCCCCTCGACGTTATCCACTTGGCCGTCGATGCTCCCGTGCAGTTCAACGCTCTTATGTTTATTCCCTCTAAAACCGACGATTATTTCTTGGAGCAAAGAGACAGCTGGGGGCTTGATTTGTATGTACGTCGTGTTCTTATCGACAAAAACTGTCAAGAACTTATCCCTAACTATTTCGCATTCTTGAAGGGTGTTGTAGACACTGAAGACATGCCCCTCAATATCTCTCGTGAGAGCCTGCAAGAAAATATTGTACTTCGCAAAATTGCCCAAACCATTGTACGCCAGCTCATGAGCCACTTGGAAAAAATGGCTAAAAATGACAAAGAAAAATACAATACCTTTTGGAAAGCCCATGGTAAGTATTTCAAATTTGCCTTTAATGACTTCATTTTCCGTGACAGAGTTGCAAACCTTATGCGCTTTGTTTCTTCAACTTTTCCCGATGAGCTTATGGGGCTTGAAGATTATGTCAGCCGTGCCAAGGAAGGACAAAAAGAAATTTGGTATGTCAGCGCCTCTTCCAAAGAAGCCGCACGCCTCAACCCACACATGGAACGTTTCACCGCAAAAGGTATAGAGGTTCTCTATCTTCTTGAACCCATTGACGAAATTGCTCTCGACAGTCTCGGTAAATATCAAGAACTCACCTTTAAGAATATCGAACAAGCTTCCAAAGAAGCCCTTAACGAATTCCAAGATGTGGAAGAAAAGAAGAACGATGTTCCCCAAATGGACGCCGCCGACAGCGCCCTCTTTGACGAAATGCTTATTTGTATGCGTCAAATTTTGGGCGATCAAGTGCTTGATGTTCGCAAGTCCGACCGCCTCAGCGGAAGCCCTGCTTGTATGGTCAACGAAGACGGTATGAGCTCTTCCATGGAAAAACTTATGCGCTCCTTCCAAAAAGACGAAAAGCTTCCCAAAAAAGTTTTGGAAGTAAACTTCGATCATCCCTTACTCCGTTCCCTTCTTTCCATGTACAAAGAAGACAAAACCTCACCCCTCTTTAAAGACATCAGCCAAAGTCTTTTTGAAAATACAGTGCTCCTTGACGGCTACTTGGCAGACCCCTATGTCATGGCAGAAAGAAGCATTAAAATTCTTGAAAAAACCGCCAAATGGTATGTCGATTTAAGAAATAATTAGTTTAAAATGGTTGTTTGATATTGGGAGGGGGAAACCCCATTTTTGAGTCAAAAATGAGTTTTCCCCCTCCCAAACCCTCC
>CAYJHY010000210.1:0-3703 GCA_964369875.1 uncultured Mailhella sp. | reverse complement strand
TTGAAAGTCCGTCAAGCTGACGCGTGGTGTTTTGCTCTATTGTACTTACTCGTATATAACCGACGTTTGCCATATTATGATTTCATCCGTTTGTTTGGAGTTTGTTGTTTTACTCGCTTGCAGTGTACTCGATTTCTGTGAAAATAATTTAGACTTTTTTGTAAGGCAAGTCAAACCTGTTGACAATGATTGAGCATAACTGTATACATATCTAAGTATATTATTATAAGTATGACCATATGAGTATAAAAATAGAAGTATAAGAATATATACATAAGGATAACAAAAATGTCTGAAATTATTGCAATTACAAATCAAAAAGGCGGAGTTGGTAAGAGCACCACGGCCTTAGCCATTGGCTTTGCTTTGGCAAAAAAAGGAAAAAAGGTGCTCTTTATCGATATGGACGCACAAGGAAATCTGACATATACCTTGGGCGCAACCATAGACAATCGGAACATCATGCAAGTTCTGATGAACGAAGCAGACATTCAAGATTGCATAAAAGAGCTTGACGAAGTAGACCTTATAACGTCGGTTCCGACTCTTTCCGGAGCCGATGGAATGCTCGTCGAAACAGGGAAAGAATATCGTTTACAGGAAGCCTTGCAGAATATCAAAAATGCGTATGACTATGTTATCATCGACACGCCACCGGCTTTAAGTATTTTGACTGTGAACGCCCTTACCGCCGCCGATTCCATCCTTATTCCTGCGCAAGCTGATGCTTTTAGCCTCCAAGGGATTGGGCAATTTTACAAGACCTATGAAACCGTAAAGAAGTATTGTAATCCGAAACTACAAACCAAGGGCATATTAATCACACGCTTTAATGCTCGTTCTGTGCTCAGTAAAGACATGAAAAAAATGCTTGAAAAAACTGCCGAACAAATGGGAACTTGTCTTTTCAAGACAGAAATTCGTGAATGCGTAGCCACAAAAGAAGCCCAAGCTTCAAGAAAAAATATTTTTGATTACGCAAAGCGTAGCAACGTGGCCAAAGACTATGAAATGCTAACCAATGAAATTTTTGGAGTATAAAATGGCTAAAAAATCTTTCACCGATAATCCTGCTGAACAATTTATCAGCAGTATACGAGAAGAAAAAGAAGTTCCCCAAGTAGAAGTCGCTTACGAAAGCAAGATGGAAAACAAGAAAGAAAGCATTGAAGAAAGTGCTCCTTCACCTATTAATGCCATCGACCATTCCAGACTTCAAGTTCCTGATGGCTATAAGCTCGATCCACGGTTTATTGAGAAACGGACAAAAAGAGTAAATCTCCTTATGCAACCGAGTCTCTATGAAAAAATTCAAGTAAAAGCCGGCCAAGAAAAGAAAAGTGTGAATGACTTTATTCATTCCTACATGGAAGAATTGCTTAAGAAATAAAGTTATTAATGAATATATGTATAGTATTATGAGTGTGTTTATATAAGTATGTTTGTATATGTTTGTTGATATGTGTATGTGTTTTTTATTGTATTATTTTTTAAGATAATACACCACTATTTCGTTATCAGAACTTTATAGAATATTTGAGGGATTTTATGTATTTATTTACTCCAAAGCATGTGTGTTCAACAAGTATTAGCTTTGATTTATCAGATGATTTGACTGTACATAATGTGGTTTTTGTTCGTGGATGCTCAGGTAATGCCCTTGGTATTGCGGCACTTGTTGAAGGACTTCCTGCGCAGGAAGTTATTTCTAGGCTACGCGGTATTTGTTGCGACCACAGAGGAACATCATGTCCTGATCAACTGGCATGTGCTCTTGAGGAGGCACTTGCTAAAGAGTTAAAGTAAAATAGTGCCAGTTTTCTCTATAGTATTTTGCTTTAAGTTTGGGTTTATTGGGGGAAAATTTTTTGTAAAAAATTATTCCCCCAAACCCCCTTCAAAAAACTTAAATTTGTGAAAGTATAGCTTATTTAATAAAGAATATCATACGGCATGTGAATGTTCACTAAATTATCAAACCTAATGTTAATACAAAATGCTATAAAAAGACCTTTCTCTAATCTGATTTTATACAGAATAAAGAAAGGTTTTTTTATACGCGTTATAAATGCGTTGGGAAAATGTTTTAATTCTTAGAATTTATACATAAATTCCAATTTACCGCCAATGCTTTCACGTTTACCGAGGCTTCCGTCAACTCCAAGGTTTACGCTAAAGCCATTAACATTTTTATAGCCTAGGCCAAGTTCCAAAACGCCTGTGCTTCCTTGCAAGTCGTTTTGGGTAGGAATGGGGATATTATCCACGCTTGCGGCGGAATTGCTGTCGAATTCGTATTCATAAGCAATCCCAAGGTAGGGGCTAAAGCTATATCTATCGTTTTCCACGGCTTTATAGGTGGTTTTGGCGCCTACACGAAGCATGTGCGAATTAATGGAATCAAAATCAAATCTATTGCCACCGATTTCTTTATCTATGCTTTCGTGATGTGTCCAAAAGTATTTGGTTGAGAAATCGAGTTTCCATTTTGAATTAAGGTTGAGGGCATAGCCTGCACCGATATGCATGCCGTAATACATGGCATGGGTATCATAATTGACGCCTCGGCCTGTGTTTTTGTCAATAATGTCGTTGGTATCATAATCGGAATCGATGGAACCAAATCTTGCGGAAGCTTCAAGGTATGGCGTCCCTTTGGCTGTTTGGAAATCATAACGCCCAAACACACCACCGCCAAAATAATGCAAATTACCGTCGGAATGGATTTTGGTATTTCCTGAGGTGGCTGTGCTGTCGTAGGAGCCTGTACCTGTTTCAAAAAAAGCACCCACAAGAAGCTCGCCAGTATTAAAATAGGAGGTATAGCCAAGACCTGCCACCAAAGCTAGGGTTTTAACATCGGTTTCGGCGCCACTGTCGTAAGAGCTGTAACCGCCTTGAATGGTGGCAAAAGGCGCCCACGTTCCTGCTTTAATGGTGGAACCTGCGTTAGAACTTTGTTCACCGCTCGCTTGCTGTGCGGCGGGAATACCTGCATTAACAAAGGTTTGCCCTGCTACTTTTACTGTGGCTGTGCCTGCACCTGTTTGCGCTTCGACCACAGCTCCTGCCAAGGTGCCACCGCCTGTAGATGTGCTACCATTGTCTGTAGTTGGCGGATTTGGATTTATAGGCGCTAACTTTTCAGAAACAAAAGTAGCTGTAATGTCATTCTCTGTATTGTCTTGGTTGATTTCCCATTCTTGTTCGGTGAAAGTGGTGCTATCGCTTGTTACCGTTCCGCCATCATTGGCAAGGGTGCCGTCAATGGTGTTCGCATCAATAAGAATAACACTGTCGCCCACTTGTAAAGTATGCCCACTTTCAATACTCACAGACTCAATATATGCACTTTTACGCTCATTACCTGATTTATTATTAGTCAAAACTAAAAATCTCGTTTGCAAAATAGCATCACCGGCTTGTGTTGTTTTAGGTAAAACAAAAGCATACTTTTCGAAGTTCAATACCCTGTCAATTCGCTTTGAACCGACATAATTATTGAGTATAAGTGTATTGCCTGTAAATCCATCAGCAGTACCGCCTCCGCCCCTGAGGTCTCCAATTCCGCTGAAGGTAACAGCACCATTAAGAATAATTGTATTGTTTATGGCATAGCCGTTATAGGCGTACCCGCCCAAAACGATATTTACTGTTGCACCGTCATATATATTCACAGTGTTGTTATTAGCTTGTTGGGATG
>CAYJHY010000209.1:0-3711 GCA_964369875.1 uncultured Mailhella sp. | reverse complement strand
TTTAAACCTTGACATTACACCTAGGTATATACTAATTGCCTAATGGTAAACGATGGGTTTGGTTGAGTTTTAGCACAAACTTGGGTGTGTATCATTTTTAACGAACAAATCTCCGCTCATTTCGAGTTATAGGAGAAAATTTAAGGAACAAACATGAGTGAAGAACGCAAAGAAGAGATGGCTTTGCCTGCACAAAAAAGATGGTATGATTTTATTTTAAGTCCTATGGCACAAAATTTTATTATCGCTTTAATTGTGCTCAACGCCATAACCCTTGGCCTTGGTACCTCAAGCTATATGCTTGAAAATTTCGGTACAGCCCTTGCAATATTTGAAAATGTGGCGCTTGGGATTTATACCGTTGAACTAGCTTTAAAATTCATGGCCTTACGTCGTAGATTTTTTTCGGACGGTTGGAACCTCTTTGACCTCTTCATCGTAGGCATCGCCTATGTTCCTGCGGTCGGCCCTCTTTCTATTTTACGAGCATTGCGGGTTTTGCGAGTGATGCGCCTTATTTCCGCCGTGCCTCGCCTGCGAGTGATTATCCGTTCTTTGGCGCTCTCTTTGCCAAGTATCGGCTGGATAAGTTTCTTGCTTTTTATTATGTTCTACATCTTTTCCGTTATGGCCACACATTTATTCAGCCCTGCTTTTCCTGAGTGGTTCGGTAATTTGGGCGAATCCTATTACACTTTATTCCAAGTATTGACTTTGGAAAGCTGGTCCATGGGGATTGTGCGTCCCATTATGGATAAGTATAGCTATGCTTGGATTTTCTTTATTCCCTTTATTTTGCTTACTTCTTTTGTGGTGCTTAACGTGTTTATTGCGGTTATTGTGGGCGCCATGAGTGATGTTCGTTCCGAAGAAAAATCTCAACAGATTTTGGGAGAAGGTGAACAAGATTTGACAGCGGCCCAAAAGCTCGATCAAGAAATAGCTTTGTTACAAGAATATGTACAACGCCTTGAAGCATTAAAGCATTCCATGGAAAAAGAAAGCGAAAAGAAGTAAAATATTTTAGACTATGACTTTTAAATAAGCCCTTTGTACATGAGCGTTACAGAGGGCTTTAAATTTATTTACTCTTTTAAAAAAATATGATACAATGTATACATTACAGAACGTTCAGAGCCGACAAGCACGGCAAATGGTGTAAAATGAGTAGACATATAAAAAGTATTACCAGAATGATGCGTCGGGTTTTTAATACCCTTGACTATCAACTTATGGATCACGGCGACAGAGTGGCTTATATTGTTTTGCAACTCTATAAATGTGACAATACCTTAAGTAACGAACAGCTCAGTAAAATTTGCTACTTGTCCATGTTCCACGATATAGGTGCCTATCAAACAGAACCCCTTGATTCCCTTACCGACAAGACAAGCCATTTTAGTTTTGAACTAAAAAACACCTTACCCCATAGTGTCTATAGTTATTTATTTTTTCAAGAATATCCATGTTTTCAAGATTATGCACACGGGCTTTTATATCATCATTTTCCCTATCAAAAACTTCTGAAAAGTGATTGTCGCAATAAAGAGTTTGCAGGTCGTATTTTTCTTGCGGAAAAACTGGATTTACTCATTACCAGAACTCCCAATATTACCCCTGAAAAGATTTTGGAACGCCTTAATAATCCCACAATTTGCCAGGACGATATTGCAATATTGGCAAAACTTGAAGAAAAAGACGGCACGCTGCAAAAAGCGATAAAAGGTTCTTATCATAAAGAACTTATGAGCTATTTGGCTATGCTTGAAAAAGAAGACGAGCTCGAAGCCTTTATCCACATTCTTCCCCATTCCATCGACTTTAAAAGTGAACACACCGTGACCCACACCATTGCCACCGTGGAAATTGCCACCACCTTGGCACGTCTTTTCGGTTTTAATACCTTTGAGCTTCAACAAATGTACTATGGGTCTTTGCTCCATGACATCGGTAAAGTTGCAGTGTCTACGCTTGTTTTGGAAAAAGACGGTGCCCTCACCGATGAAGAATATAAATATATGAAAGAACATGTGGTCTTATCGGAACATATTTTACGTGATTGCGTAAGCGATGACGTTTATAAAATTGCCGTCAGGCATCACGAAAAACTCAATGGTCAAGGCTACCCAAATGGTTTAAAGGGAGAGGATTTGAGCGTTGGGGAGCGTATTGTGGCGGTGGCGGACGTCATGAGCGCTCTTCTTGGTAGGAGAAGTTATAAGAATCCTTTTCCAAAGGAGAAAGTTGTGGGGATTTTAGAAAAATTACGCGATACCGATCAACTTTGTCCGGAAGCGGTCAACATGGCTTTGGAGCATTATGACATAATCGATTTAATGGTGCAAAAATGTTCGGATGTAGCCTTGAAACGCTATGAAAAAATGAATGAAGAGGCGCAAGCTTTGATACATTCTTTAACAGAATAAATGTTTTGCACATAACCTGTTTTTAGCTTTAATTTTTATGATTGTATAGGTTAAGCGCCAAGAGAGAGTTTTTATGAGTATTCACGACAACAAAGATGAGCAAGATATCAAAGCAACAGAAACCTTCAGAAATGTAAAAAACGCTTTTGCTTACGAATCCCAAGCCATTGTCCGTTATATGTTTTATGCAGAAATCGCCAGAAATCAAGGCAATACCAAAGCCGCGGAGCTTTTTGACCTTATGGTGAAAAACGAGTTTATCCATGCTAAGGTATGGTTTAATTTAATGAGTGATTCTTTGACACAGAACACCACCGCGCATCTAAGAGAATCCGCTTTTGGTGAAAGTGATGAATGGCAGGTTATCTATCCCGGTTTTGCCAGAACCGCAAGAGAAGAAGGTCTTGAGGAAGTTGCTGAATTGTTTGAAAGAATTTCTTCTATTGAGGCAGATCATGAACGCCGTTTTATTGAACTTCTTATCAGTGAAGAAAATAATGACAAAGAAGCTTCGAAGCTTCAAGAAATCAAGGAAAACGTCTACGAAGAAGAAGCAAAATACTGTTGCATGTTCTGTGGTTACCCAAGCGAAACAGAGCTTGATGCTTGCCCTTTCTGTGAAGCGGAAGCTTCGTTTTTAGTGGCATAAGTATCAATTTTCTTTCTATAAAATACAAAGCGTAAACACTTATCGTTGACAAGCGACGGCATTAATTGCATTTAAGGGGACACAATATATTTTAAAATTTTACATAGGAGTCTTCATTGGCTGTTAATAAAGATACGTTGCATAAAAATGATATGGTGCGCAGTTACAAGCGCATGTGGCCTTTTATTCAACCCATGTGGAAACTTGCCCTTTTATCTCTTTTAATCGGTATTCCCGTGGGATCGTTTGATGCGGCGGTGGCACTGTTTCTAAAACCTTATACAGATACGGTTTTGCTTGGACAAAACCTTCAATCACCTTGGTATATTCCTCTATTGATCGTGGGCTTTACGGCTGTGCAAGGATTGCTTATTTTTGCCAGTAACTTTCTGACCGCCTATGTGGGGGGAAAGCTTGCGATGTCGGTTAAAAAGCGTCTTTTTGCAAAGCTTGTGCAAAGGGATACTGCCTATTTTGACAAGGAAAGTTCGGGTGGCATTATTTTTCGCTATTCCAACGATGCCGAGCTTGCTTGCGGTGGGCTTTTGCTTAACCTGAAAAATCTGGTTGTCAGAGTTTGTTCTTCTTTGGCTTTAATCGGAGTGCTTTTTTATAATTCATGGCATCTGTCAATTA
>CAYJHY010000208.1:0-3712 GCA_964369875.1 uncultured Mailhella sp. | reverse complement strand
TTATCAAGTTCCATCGGTTCGTTGAAGACTGTATCGAGAAATAGTCTATTGCAACGGGAGCCCTGAGGAATGCAGTGACGAGAGGCGACTGTTAAAGCACAAAATAAACGTACTTGTATCAGCTTTTATTTCCCGACAAGTTCGCCCTTAAGTGACGTAGGAGCAAACGGCGAACGCTAAGGGTAAGGAAAGGGGAAAACCTAGGGACTGATCCCTTGGTTTTCCCCTTTAGTGCCTTTATAAAAAGCGGTTAAAAAGGAAACACCTTAAAAAGGGGTTCCCAAGGGCGCTCCCTTAACCTTATGCCATCTTATTTTTCAAACAATCGGCAATAGTCATACGAGACACTTTGACATCTTGAGGAATTTGCATAGCAAGACGACTTTTTGTGTTATAAAAAATAGGCCCTGAAAGGTTGAGGCACGCTTGATCCGCATTATTTGGCGGTACGGTAACGGTTACAAGAATTATCAAGTCAGCAGAGCTTTCCAGTTGTAGAATTTTCTGCTGATTTTCGCTGATTTGGATACTGTAGTCATCAAGAAACATATAGGGATCTGTGACAATAATACCAAGTTCAGAGTGGGTGGTGCTTTGTAAAAGATAGAAAGGGGATTCCTCATTGAAAGGAATGAGGGTAAAGGATTGTATTTGCTCATAGCCCACAAGCCCTTTAGGGAAGGTGATAATTTGCTCTTCTTTCACTTCAATGGGGCCAATGCGGGTTTCTATTTCTTGGATTTTAGGAATTTCATAGCTTTTGCCTTCCTGCTTGGAGTCTTGAGCAAGCTTGTTTTCTTGGGCAACTTGTTCGTAAATTTCTTCACGGAAAACGGTCATATCGTCGGGTAGGGTGATGCCTATTTTTGCTTGTTTTCCTTGGATATTAAGTACGGTAACTTTAATTCCATCGCCAATATAGAGACTTTCGCCTGCTTTTCGAGTAAGAATTAACATAGTGCTCCTTTATGTGTGTGGGACGTGAAAAAGGCTCAAAATTTATTTAGATAGTGTCGTCAAATTAGGAGTTTTTGTGCAATATCAAGCCAAATATTGGGAAGATAATCTTACTTTGAAGGGAGTGTACATAAACGTACATGACCGAAAAGCAAGTGAAATCTGACGAAGAGATTGGCAAAAAGAACATTTCGACGACACTATCTAGAAACATAGTCTTTATAATATACTAAAACTATATCTTATTTAGAAAAAAAGCAATCCTTAGCTTTTATAAGGATTGCTTTTTTCGGGAAGGAAAAAATTTACGGGGTTTCCAAAGGGAATCATTCCCTTTGGTGGGGAGTATGAGGGGTGAAACCCCTCAAAATCAGAGCGTGTTCACGTGAGCCTAATGGCTTATAAGTAGTTCAGCAAACTCATATTCATAATCATGCTTGAAGTTTGTAAAACCATTTCATAAGCGGTTTTTTGCTTGGTCATATCAATAGTAAGCTGAGCAATATCCACATCTTCGAGAGCGCTCAAACGTGATGTTTCATCATCAGAACGTGACTGCAAAATGCTGATATTGAGGGTCATGCGGTTTTCTTTACCACCGATACTGGCAAGCTCGGATAAAAGATGCTCATCGGCTTCTTTTAGTCTGTCGAGAGTTTCCGCAACTTCATCCATATTGTTGGTTTCAAGGGCAGAAATGAAAATCCCGATGGTTTCAAAAATATTGGCTCCGTCCACAGCTGATGCGTAGTCGGCATTTTTATCTTGATAAAGACCACCAAAAATATCTTTGCCTGCGGTGGTTACATCAAAAAATTCACCTTCGGCGATTTCAAAACCGATATCGTCGGCTCGGTCGGGGCGGATAACGAGTTGTTGCCCTTCCGTTAACGTTCCGTCACCACCGACTTCCACGTCAAGGTAGCCACCGGGAACTACAAAGCGTACATTTGCGGGAACACTTGTGGAACTGCTTGTGGGTACAGATGCTTCTGTCCAACTTATACCATTATCGGTGCTGTATGTGTAACGGATTTCTCCCTCTGTCGCGACATTGGCATCATCCATAATTTTGATTTGCACGTTATTATTGAAACTGCCATAGGCTTTGGGGTTGGAAATGTTTTTGTTACCGTAAAGGTCTACATCCGGCGGAGGGTTGCTGTCGTCACCGTTATAAATGGCGGTAGGGCGTACAAAAAGCATTGTGCCGTTGTCGGGTGCCGGATCAAGCCCCGCATCATAAGCCGTGACGGCTACAGGGCCGGTAATTTGCGGAGTAAGAGAAGCGCCGCCGACACTCAATTTAAAGCCGGGAGCTCCAACGGTATTATCGGCTCCGCTAAGGGTTGTTGTTGCCCATGACTCTCCGCCGTCAAGGGAGTATTCGTAGGTAAGGTCAGTGCCGTCACCAAGTTGTCCATCAGCAGGGAAGCGCACCATGGCTGTTTCTGTTAAGCCACCGTCCACAGTAAAGTCGATGCCTTGCATTTCGGCGTTATAACTGGAAACAGTAAGGCCGGGGGAAAAGGCATTGATGTCGGTTTTATGTCCGCTAAACAAATGTTGATTATTAAATTCTGTATTGGCAACATTAATAAGCTGGTCAAAAAGCTCACGCACTTCAAAGGCTATTTGGTCACGGTTGGTATCGGTATAGGTACCTGTGGAAGCCTGTTCGGCAAGCTCAGAGAGTCTTACCATGATAACTTGTGCTTGGGTAAGAGCGGAATCTTGACTGGCAAGCCATGAAGAGGCATCGCCTGAGTTATCGATATATTGGGTTGTGTTGGCAATGGAGGCGCGATAGTTAAGAATTTGCACGGTACCCACGGGATCGTCCGAGGGAGCGTTAACTCTTTTTTGGGTGGCGGCTTGCTCGTTGCTGACCATGTAGTCATAGAGCAAACCATTCATATTATGAACCATATCGCCATAGAGCATATTTTGGGTTACACGCATGATATTCTCCTTTATACCTTCATGCCAAGCAGAGTTTGGAACATTTCGTCTGCGGTGGTGATAAGTTTTGCGGCGGAAGTATAAGAATGTTGGTATTTAATCAAAAGGGTCATTTCTTCATCAAGGTTTACCCCTGTTTTAGAGGCGACTTGATTTGCGACTTCGTTGGATAGAGTGCCGTAGTAATCTGAATTATATAGAGCATTTCTGGTGTCTGCCCCAACTTCTCCCACAAGCCCTGCGTAGTATTCCATAATATTGAGGGTTTTACTACCAAAGGTGGTTTGTATCTCAATAGGTTCTGTGGAAAGTTTGGCAATCATGCTGGCGATAAGGCCATCGCCTGCGTTTGCTTGGTCTTGTCCGTCAACGCTATGGGCTGCCACATGCTGGGGATTGTCCACAAGATAAGAGTTTATATTGATATCAAAGGCGTCGTTACCTTCAAAAAAAGTATTCACTCCAAGGGCTGCCCAAAGGCCTGTGGTATCGGAACCCATTTGGAAGTTCACGCCGGTCGCGGCGGTGAGTTGAATTTGTCCGCTGACAATCGAGGCTGTCATTAAAGAATTGCCGTCATCGTCTATAAAGCTACGATTAATGGCGTCTACCACGTCGGACAAAGTATGTACTTCAGGATCGAAGTTTTGTGTAGGTCCTGTGGGATCGGCATTAAAATTCAGGTTTGTATTGAGAAGAGGCTCCTCGGTGCCTGAATCATAAAAAGAGATGTTGAGGTTACCTTCTGTTAATCTGTCAGAAAATGGTAAACTTTGGAAAGGAGAGCCTAATG
>CAYJHY010000207.1:0-3735 GCA_964369875.1 uncultured Mailhella sp. | reverse complement strand
ACTTACAAAAAGCACCTGAAGTGAAAGCCGTAGCTCCCTATATTTATACCGAAGTACTACTGTCAACTTTACGCGGTTCAACAGGGCTTGTGATTCGCGGGATAGATCCAAAGGATGCCGAAGAATCGCTTCCCATGTTGCAAAACTTGAGTGAAGGCAATATTAGTGATTTAATCAGACCTCAAAAAATGCAAGGTATCGTAGTTGGTAAAGAACTTGCCGATCGCTTTGCTTTAAGGGTTGGGGACAGAATTAATCTCATGTCTCCTGCCGGTGAAAAAACTGCCGCGGGTTTTGTTCCTAAAATAAAAACCTATCGTTTGGCAGGCATTTTTAATGCCGGACTTAATGATTACGACAATCGCTTAGCTTTTATTTCTCTTGATTCAGCCAGAGACCTTGTGGGAATTCCCGTTGGTCGTATTAGTGGTCTTGAAGTCTTTGTTGACGAACCCTTTAAAGCTCCTGAAATTGCCACAAAAATAGGCACCGAACTGGGATCAGAGTTTACTGTACGCTCATGGTTTGAATTTAATGCAGGACTGTTTGCCGCGTTAAAGCTTGAGCGTATCGGTATGTTTATTGTGCTATCCATGATTATTCTCATCGGCTCTTTTTCCATAATAACATCCCTTGTGATGCTAGTTATGGAGAAAACAAAAGATATTGCCGTCCTTATGTCCATGGGGGCAACGCCAAAATCTATCTCCAGGATTTTTATTTTACAAGGAACCATCATCGGGACAATGGGAACAATTATTGGTTTTGTCGGTGGTTTATCTATAGCGTATCTTCTCAAAAATTATAAATTTATTGAATTGCCTCCCGGAGTATATACGACAGACCATCTCCCTATTTTGATTTCTTATTCAGACACCCTTTTAATTGGGTGTGCGTCCATGTTTATTTGCTTTTTAGCGACCCTTTACCCCGCAAGTCAAGCCTCAAAGCTTGTGCCTGTGGAAGCTTTGAGGTATGAATAATGGAACATCCTTTATACATGCTCAATAATGTAAGCAAAGTAGTTGAAGGCCCAAGTGAAAAAATTCAAATTTTGAAATCAGTCAATTTGAAAATTGAACAAGGGGACAGTCTCGCAATTTTGGGAGCTTCCGGTTGTGGAAAATCCACCCTTTTACATATTTTGGCAGGCCTTGATTGCGCATCATCTGGGGAAGTTTTAATGTTTGGTCAGGATCTTAGTGCGTTTACAAAAGAGCAAAATGCCCACATCAGGAATAATGATGTAGGTTTTGTTTTTCAGTTTCACCACCTATTGCCTGAATTTAATACCGTTGAAAACGTGGCGATGAAAGCCATAATTGCCGGAAAAAATAAAACTAAAGCCATTGAAGAAGCAAGAGGAATTTTGAATTTGGTGGGGCTTTCCCATAGAGAAAAAAACTTAGTCAGCACCCTTTCGGGAGGCGAAAGACAAAGGGCAGCCATTGCAAGGGCTATTTTGTCAACTCCCAAGGTCTTACTGGCTGATGAACCCACCGGAAATCTTGATGAAGAAAACGGTGAACATATAGTGGAACTTTTAATGAAACTTAACCATGAAAAGGGTATGGCTCTTGTCATGGTTACTCATAATAATGAAATTGCGTCTAAAATGGGGCGAATTTATGAACTTCGGGCCGGAGAACTCTATGACTAAAATGAAAATGAATGTGTGGCTACTTGTGCTGACTTTGGTATTTGGTTTAGCTTCTGTAGCTGAGGCGAAAACAAAGATAGCGCTTTTTCCTTTTACGGTTAATGCCCAAAATCAATCTGAAACTGCAGAGCGAATCCAAGTGTTGCTCAAAGGTGC
The DNA here is from genome assembly GCA_964369875.1 of uncultured Mailhella sp. GTDB lineage: Bacteria > Desulfobacterota > Desulfovibrionia > Desulfovibrionales > Desulfovibrionaceae > Taurinivorans. Next base: position 1,919 of record CAYJHY010000207.1, on the reverse strand, counting down.
TTTGGAAGCAGAGGGATATGTTGTTGCGGTTGTTGCCGGAAATCCGCCAACCGGTACATCACAGGCCAGACAAAGAGGGAAATCTGTAAATGGTGCTTATGCTCTTTACGGAAGCTATAACCAAGTCGGACAAGGATTCACCATCGATTCCAAAGTAGTGGAAGCAAACGGTAATCTAAATCGTCCATTTTATTTGGAAGGCAACAGAGGAGCAGAACTTAGTCCTGTTTTAGAAAAACTGGCAAGCCAACTTCCTCTTGTGTTGCTTAATAAAGACGGTATTGTCGATGTAAAAATTCGCGGAACACAAATACTTGACCCCAATCGTGTGCTTGTGCAAGTAAGCAGTAAAGTCGGTGACATTCCCAATGCTGAAACAATGGACGAAGATATTCGTGCAATTTGGGATATGGGATATTTCAGCGACGTAAGGGCAAGTCTTGAGAAAAGTCCCGGCGGATCCGGAGAAATCCTAGTATTTGATGTGGTTGAGAAACCACGAATTTCTGCTGTACGTGTTCAAGGTTCAGACGTTATTGATGAAGACGATGTTATTGTTGCTATGTCTTCTACAGAGGGCACAGTTCTTAACGAAAAGCTTCTCGCGGACGATTTGCAAATTGTAAAAGAACTTTATCGTAAGAAAGGATACTATCTTACAGAAATTTCTTATTCAGTTGATGACACAGGTACCAGTAACGGAGCAGTTCTCAATCTTGATGTTGAAACAGGTAATAAGCTCTATATTAAAGCAGTGAACATCCACGGCGCTGACGAAGACATGGCCAAAAAAATGCGTAAATATATGAAATTACGTAAACGTGGATTTTTCTCATTCTTTACCAAACATGGTGTACTTGAAGAAGAGTTTTTACAACGCGATGCCGATGCTTTGCAAAGTTTTCTTATTGACTCAGGTCACTTAGAGGCTGTTGTTGAGCTTCCTACAATAAGTTATGAAGAAGACGGTATTATTGTTGATGTTAATGTTGAACCGGGTGCTCGTTATACCATTGCCAACGTTAGTTTTGAAGGTGATCTTTTAGAAGACGATGAAAAACTTTACGAACGTATAGCCTTAGACGAAATCCAAGCTGATGAAGGCTACTTCTCTTTGGAAACCATGCAAAGCGATCTTAAAATTCTTAAAGATGTTTATGGTGACTATGGCTTTGCCTTTGCAGACATTGATGTGCGTACACCGCTTAACAGAGAAAATAGCACCGTAGATGTTATCTACTTGCTAAACCCCAAAGAAAAAGTTTTTATTCGTAATGTATATTTGGAAGGCAACACCGAAACTCGTGACAACGTTATTTTGCGTGAGCTTCGTTTAGCTGACGGACAACAATATGACGGCGCAAAAGTTCGTCGTTCCATTGAGCGTTTACATAAGCTTCAATACTTCAAAGATGTTAATGTCGATCTTATTCCCACAGGAAATGCCGGAGAGGTTGACCTTAAAATCACAGTTGTTGAAGACTCAACCGGTTCTATCAGTATGGGGGTTGGCTATTCAACCTATGACTCTTTCGGTGTAAGTGCCTCTATCAACCAGCGTAACCTTTTTGGTAAAGGGTACACTATGGGGATAAACGGTTATTTGTCAGGTAAAACCACCTCCATGAGAGCGACTTTTGTAAACCCACGAATTAATGACACCGATCTTGGATTTTTTGCTTCACTTTATGGTGAAGAGGAAGAATGGCCGGATTTTGACAGACGTACTTACGGCGGACAAATCGGTGTAAGTTATCCTTTGGGTGAATACAGTGGTGTGAGTGCATCGTATCGTTTAGAGTTTTACAATTTGTATAACGTAGCAACAGACGCTTCATCTGCTATCAAATCCTATGAAGGGGACAATATTGGTAGTGTAGTTGAAGTAGGCTTTGTAAGAGATACCACAAACCATCCGC
>CAYJHY010000206.1:0-3742 GCA_964369875.1 uncultured Mailhella sp. | reverse complement strand
TATTTTGTAAGCTAAATTTAACAGCTTCAAAGGCTTCTACAAAAATATTATCTTCTTGGTTTTCTTTGAGATTTACTGACTGTATTGACTGTACGGGACGTATGGAATTGAGAGCATCAGTGGAACTGTTTTGCGAGCCTAGATTTCTGATAAAGGCCAGACTATCCAAAGCCGATGTAGAAGCAGATATTTTCATAGGGCACCTCTTTTTCTTGCTTATGCGTATAATTGCAAAGCCTGTACCAAAAAAAACGGTATAAAAGAGGCAAAATCTGCCGTTTTTAGAGTTTCTATACAGAATGAACAGCTAAATAAAGACCTTTTCAAAATTCACTTTGCAAGGTCTTTTGAATCACGTCATTCCAATTTACCGTAAACCTATAAGTGTGATATAATAAGAAACATGTTTTTATTGAATATAACATCTCCCTATTAAAGTTTTTTGCGGAAAGGGGGAGGCTTTGGGAGGGGGAAAACTCCCTTTTGTACACAAAAGGGGTTTTCCCCCTCCCAATAACAAGCAAATTGGAATGACGTGCTTTTGAAGCGTTTGCACAGTGTGCTGAAACTATTCCACCATCAAATAGGGGTATTCCATAATGCTTAAAGAACATTGCTTTTCAAGCCAAATATGGAAGAAAAAATGATGAAGGGCAACCATGGTTGTCTCTTGAGCCTTCACCTCTAAAGAGTCGAGTTGCATTTTTTCTTCACAAAGAAAGAGCAATGAAAAGACAAAGCTATAGAAATCACAAAAATATTCTCTTTTCATAATAAAAACTTCCGGAATATAAGCGCTTTGTTTTTTTAAACAATCCGAAACCAAAGAGTTATCATGGGGAAACTCAGAAAGATAGATTTCTTCAACCTGTTGAAAATCTAAATTCGGAAATTTCGCAGTAAAATAATCCTTGCGACTGTTTGGCAGTAAAAACGGTTTTGCAAGAACCATGTCGTAATCATGAAGAGATTGAAAATTTTCGGTTGTGCTGTTTTGCTTGGTAAATTCCATCAAGAATTGAAATTCACTCAATTTTATATAGGGAAGATTTTTTACAGCCGTATGCTTGTTGGGATGGCTTTGCATGGGGAGAAAAAGAAATTTTTTTTCGTCACAAAATCCAATATATCGAGTTTCTGCTTGTTGAAGCGCAAAATTTTTCCATACCCAATACTGAGCGGCAAGTTTTTTGTAAAGAGGGTTTTGAATGATTGATTCACTGCTGTTTGCCATGATAGCCCTGCATGGATTTTGCTTTTCAAGTGCTTTTTGTGTAAAAATAGGCTGATAATGCATGGAATTCAAAAAGACAGTGGGTTTTTCGTTTTTTTGTTCAAAGTTCTCGTATACGGTAAAAATACAAGTTCGGTAATCTTTCCGATATACGGGATAACCCCAAATCGTATTGCTGAACATATGCTTTCTGTGTTCTTGTAAACGCCCCCCCTCTCGTGACTGCTTGTCGGAAATAAAAGATTCATCGGTATTTGCACAAGCAAAAGTATGGCTTATATCCCAATCTTCTTTAGAAAACAATTCTCCGTTTTTATTCACAACAGCAACGTCAAAGCCTTGCTTTAGAAAGTGTGCGGTAAGACCGTTTTTTCCGCTTTCAAGTTGATGAGCATCTAATTTATAGCGAACATCTTTTCCTTGCATGAAGGCAAGATACTGTTTTCTGTCCACAAAAAAACCATTACTTCGGATGTGATAATTTGGGAAATCGAAAGGATTACTGAGTTCACAGTTTATTGCATCTTGATATTTTTTTTTGTAATATTCTTGATCTTCAACTTTTACATCTTTTTGTATAAAGTAAAGAATAGAAGCTATTTTGAACCATGAAGCAAAGCTGCCAAGCAGTTTTAGATTTGGATTTTCTTCGCTATGCTTTTTAAAGGGAGCAAGCCAATTTTCATGTTGAATAAGAGTTGAGGTGCCAAAACACATCATGTGGCTCCCCTCTAATCTTTCAGCTGCTCGAACGTATGCCATGAGATCAAAGCCATCGTCGGGAAGTTCTATAACATCTGCCTGCACTTGTTTTGCCAAAGCCAAGAGCATCGTGAATTCGTCCGACTTATCTTCCCAAGCTTTGGCAATAATAGTGAACTTGTGCTCACACCCCGCTTGATATTTAAGATAGGACTGAAGAAAAGCGTAAACCGCAGGCAAGCCATAATCATGGCCACGTGCCAAGTAAAGGACATCAATCATCGAATTTTCTCCACAATCCACAAACTTTTTTCAATATCGGCCATATGCGAGCCACATCATCCCAATGTGTTTATTACTGAGAGGGGAAAAAAATTTTGTGAACAAAAAAGCTTTGACATATCATTTATGTCCTTATTCAGCTTTGCGATCTCTTCCCATAAGAAGCTTTAGGCCTTGTATAGGCAGGATTTCTTCCTTTAAAATTGCGTTTACGGTAGACACAATGGGCATCTCCACGCCAAGATCCTGTGCCACTTGATGCACTGCATAGGTGGTGGGTACACCTTCGGCAACCCCGTTCATGGTGGTGATGATATCTTGCAATTTTTCCCCTTTACCAAGTCGTAGACCTACTTGTCTGTTTCTTGATAAGTCTCCCATACATGTGAGCATAAGATCGCCAAGCCCCGAAAGCCCCATAAAGGTTGAATAATGCGCACCCATTATAGTCCCAAGACGAGAAATTTCTGCTATTCCCCTAGTGACTAAAGCGGCTCGAGCATTGTCTCCAAAATTAAGACCGTCGCAAACCCCGGCGGCAATGGCGATAATATTTTTCACCGCACCCCCAAGCTCCAGCCCCAATACATCCGTACTGCTATAGCAACGGAAAAACTCAGTGGTAAAAAGTGAGCCTAAGTATTCGGCTGTGCTCATATCTTCACAAGCAAGTACACAAGCCACAGGCAGTTCAGCCATAATTTCTTTAGCAAAGGAAGGCCCCGATAACACGCTGTAACGAGGGCTATCTTGAGTAAGAGAAAAAATTTGTGGAATTTCCATGGAAAGAGGAAGTTTTTTTTCTAAAATTATCCCTTTTGCAACATTGAGTAAGATGGTGGTGTCGGAAAAATAAGGAACATACTGAGGCAAAAGTTTAGCTTGCTGTTGGCATGGCAAAGCAAGAACCCATAAATCACAACCGGCCAAAAAAGCAGGATCTGTCGTCGCTTCTATGCTTTGGTTCAGCATAAAGTCTTTGAGATAACGTGTATTCACATGGGACTCATTAATATCTGCAGCCAACTTTTCGTCTCTTAAAAGCATGGTGACTTTTTGCCCGGCACAAGCCAAAACATGCGCCAAAGCACTCCCAAAACTTCCGCCACCAAGGACCGCTATTTCCATAAATCCTCCTCATAAATCCAAATTATCACACATTAAAGACTAATTTTCATCAATTTATATGGTTGTAATACACAAAAAAATATTTTTGACAGAAATCATCACTTGAAGCAAAGCATGGACTATACTTCCGACATCAAAAAGCGTTATTGCCATCACTTCTCCGCATAATCTAAACTAATCGATGCTGAAAAAGTCAATTTTTGACTTTTTCAGAAAGGCACGTTGCCTTCAAATGTCGCTTTGCGAACGCCTGAAGTGAATTCAGGCTCATTTTACGGCACGCAAAGTTTGAAACAAGTTCAAACTTTGATAAGTCGATTCTGAAAATTTCATTTTTAGAATCAAAATTTGCAAAGAAATAGCATGTTCCATGCTTATTTCTTGCAAATTTCTAAG
>CAYJHY010000205.1:0-3757 GCA_964369875.1 uncultured Mailhella sp. | reverse complement strand
TTTGCGTTATCGCCGCCAACGCTATGGCTTTAATTTTGCTTACAAGATATCTCCTCCCCGGAGTGTTTGATATTGGCTATATGTATACAATCATTGATTGGGAAATCAATGCCGGAGAAGTAGGCTTCGTTTCTGCACTCTTGTTACTGTTTGGTTACATGAACTACAAAGGTGTTGGCGCCGCAAGTGCTATCCAAGTATTTCTTGCCATTGCCCTGACCGTCGGTATTATTGTTCTTTTTGGCGGAACCGCCCTTTCTGAAAGCGCAAGCATCGAAAACCTCAAACCATTCTTTAACGAAAACAGAGGCTGGTTTGCAAGTATCCTCGTTATCTTAGCTCTCACACCTTGGCTTTATGTTGGTTTTGACACTATTCCTCAAACTGCCGAAGAATTTAACTTCTCCCCCAATAAAGCACGTGATCTTATGATTATCTCAATTTTGGCGGGTGGTGTACTTTACGCAATGGTTACCCTTGCTGTTGCAGGCTACATCCCTTACGAAGAGCTTCTTGCCGCAAACCTTGCTTGGGACGCCGGCTGGATTGCCGATCAAGTCTTCGGTGGACTTGGTGGTGTTGCTCTCAGTATTCCTGTTCTTGCCGCTATTTTGGCAGGTATGAACGGCTTCTTTATGGCTACTACTCGTCTACTTTTCAGTATGGGCAGAAGTAAATTCTTGCCTGACTTCTTTGCTGAATTACACCCTTGCTATAATACCGCCTGGAAAAGTGTTCTCTTTACCCTCGTTCTTACCTTGATTGTACCTTGGTTTGGCAGAGCGGCTCTTCTTTGGATTGTTGATATGTCCGCTATCGGTACTGCCCTTGCATACCTTTACACAAGCTTGACCGCTTACAAATATCTCAACCATAACCCCGAGGCCAATACCAGCATCTTCAGCAAACCTTTCTGCGTAATCGGTGCCGCAACCTCGATTATTTGTTTTGCTCTTCTTATTTACCCCGACTCTCCTGCAGGCATAACCGTACCTTCTTGGCTCACTCTTTTTGGTTGGATTATCCTTGGTGGACTTTTCTATATGTCAAAAAGTGGTGAACTTGCAAGAACTCCCCATTCAAACCTCAGATACTTACTCTTCGGTAAGCCTGACTACCCTGTTCTTTTTTACCTTGATGAAGAAGAAGAAAAAAGAAAACAAATAGCGTTCAATCAAGCACAAAAGGGGATCTAATATGCGCTTTTTATTAACCATTCTTATTGGCATGGCGGTTATTTGCGGTGAAGTTTTCCTCGGAGTAAAAACATTTTACCCTGAACTTTCCGAACAAAAAGCCGACGTTATAGACCAAGTTATTTCTGAAAAAGCAAAAATTACCGATAAACTCAGTGCAGAGCAACTTGAATTTATCAAAAATAAACCCCGTGCCATTGTCGGAACAGACCCTAACTTTTATCCTTTGGAAACATTCGACGAAAGAGGTCAGTACAGCGGACTTGGCAGCGACTATCTAAAGCTTATCAATCACATGACCGGACTCGAACTTTACGCCACACGCGACAAAGATTGGGCAACCGCCGAACAAAAAGCTCAAGAGGGACTGATCGACGTGTTCTTGGCAGTAGCCAAAACCGATCGTCGTCAAGAATATTTGAACTTCACCCCTGCATACATACACCTTCCCGGCATGATTGTTGTTCGTCGTGGTCAAGAACTCAAAAACCTTGATGTGAATGCTTTGAAAGGCAAAAAAGTTGCTGTCGTAGAAAACTACTTCTGGCACGACTACCTTGTCGCCAATAATCCGGAAATAGAACTTGTACTCGCACCAAACACCATCTCAGCACTTCACCTTGTAGCCAATAACAGCGCAGATGCCGTTGTTGACTACGCTTTCAACCTCAATGAAAAAATGCAAATCGGTGGCTTCTTACAAATGGAAACCGCAGGTGAAGTTGTCTCCGCTCAAGGTCACTCAGTAGCTGTTCGCAAAGAGCTTGCCCCCCTCTTGGGTATTATCAACATTGCCCTTGAAAACATTACCGCCGAAGAACACCAAACCCTTGCTGAAAAATGGCTCGACAGACCACAGCCCACAACAGCCGAAAAACAAATGCAATGGTACCTCTTCTTCTTTACTCAAGCCTTCATCGTTTGCATCGGTGTTGTTACTTACGGCAGAGCTTGTGCCGAAAAAGCACTCACCGCTAAGTCCAAACAAACAGCTATGTTGGATTAGTGTACTGCGTTGGCTTAAATTACCTATACAGTTAGATGACACACTAAAGGGGAAAACCTAGGGCAAGCCGCCCTTGGTTTTCCCCTTTAGAATTCCCCTTTCCTTACCCCTTGGCGTTCGCCGTTTGCTTCCTTTCAGTCAGCTTAAGGGCGAACTTGTCCGTACATGTTTTTCCTTATTAAGCCATGAGTTCTTGCTTGCCCTTTTCGCCTCTCGTTCGTTCCTCACTTCGGGGCTCACATTAAGCAATTGCGTATCTGCTTTTCCTTAAGTATAAAAAAATATACGTAACAGTAATCCTAAAAACTTCTCCCGAGCGAAGTGAGAGGGAAGTAGATGACACAATGTGTAACTTATAAAAACGATGATTAATATTTATTGGAAGTGCTCTAATCTTACAAGGCTCCCACTTAAACCAAAAAACGCCATGATATACTTATTATGGCGTTTTTTGGTTTACAATTAATATATCTTCTATTTTTTAATCGTTTGAATATATGCCGAAACATCAAGAATATCTTTTTCGGAATATTCCACAAAAATATTTCTCATTTTTTGAAGTTTGGGGTTGTCACCATCTCGAATGGTTTTTATGGCTGAAATAGTGCTTTGTTCGTCAAAATTATTAAGGCCTTTGCCTGTAGCATCGGCCTTATGACAGCCAATACATTTTTCATATAATTTTGCACCGTTCTTTAAATCGGCTTTCATATCGGCAGAAATAGCACTTCCAAAGGATGACACAGAAAAAACAAAGGCAAGTAATGCTAACGGTAAGTAACGCATAAAATCTCCTTTTTATATTTGTCCATTGCTTATACGTCTGCAATAGTAGATGCTCTCCATATAACAAAAAAGATGTTATCAGAGTCTATGAACTTTACTAATAACGTTTTTTGTCGCATAGCGTCAACACAATATACTTTATCCATGCATTATACTTAACAAAAAAAGTGCATACCAGAACAAGCACGCACTTTAATATTAAAGTTTTTGAAGGGAGTAGAAGGGGTTTGGGGGAGGCGAGGGAAAATTTTTTCAAAAATTTTCCCTCGCCTCCCCCAATTATAAAATAAATAAACTTATCTGGATTCAATCATTTCTACGGGTTCGGAGAGTAGGAAGGATCCTTTTTGTATCCATGATTTGAGTTCTTCGGCAACTTCCAAGGAGACTACATGGGAGGTGAGCGGATGGGTGGTGATTTTCTTGCCGTCCACTTCGATGCTTCCGCTTCTGAGCTCTTCGTAAGTTACGTGTTTGAGAATACGCGGATTCATGTTTTGGTAATCTTCTGCGTAGTCTTTTACGGGAAGCTCAATTTCGCTGTCGCTGATACCTGTGAAGGTGGCAATTTCTTCATTAAGAATTGGGATTGGAATACCGACGCCTACGGAGAGGGTCACACCGTATCCGTAGTATGAGTTTCCGCGTACATAGCGAGGGTTCATCCCCTTCATGTCACCTTTGAGCATAAGCGTGCCTGAGGGAGTGAGCGGGATGCCTTTTGCGTTACGTTTTGGCTCAACCACGTGTTGTGTTCCGTTACCGAGAA
>CAYJHY010000204.1:0-3770 GCA_964369875.1 uncultured Mailhella sp. | reverse complement strand
GCGGTAATTTTCAAGAACCATTGGGTCAAGTCTTTTTGTTCTACAACATTGTCACAGCGCCAGCAAAGGCCATCCACAACCTGCTCATTGGCAAGCACGGTATGACAAGTTTCACACCAGTTTTGAGCGGCTTTTTTACGATACACCAAGCCCTTTTCAAGCCATTTGAGGAAAAATTCTTGTTCCCATTGATAATATTTAGGGTGGCAAGTGGCTACTTCTCTGCGCCAATCGTAAGAGTAACCGAGGCGTTTAAGTTGGTCACGCATATTGGCAATGTTAGAGTACGTCCAAGCGCCTGGATGAATATTATTTTTAATGGCCGCATTCTCGGCAGGCAAACCAAAGGCATCCCAACCCATTGGGTGCATGACATTAAAGCCTTGCATACGTTTAAAACGTGCTACTACGTCCCCTATAGAGTAGTTACGAACGTGTCCCATATGAATATTTCCTGATGGATAAGGAAACATTTCAAGTACATAGTATTTAGGACGAGTGGTATCTATTTCACAATCAAAGGATTTATTATCCACCCAAAATTGTTGCCATTTTACTTCAATGGACTCTGCATCATAACGGCTAGGCAATGCCATGGTATACCTCAATCATTTCAAATCCGTACAAAAGAATTTGCACGTTTAATGTATTAAACAAAGGGTTTTATTCACGTCAATCTAACTTGTATATTTTTCTTTTTTGGGGGAAATGATTTCCCCCAAACCCCCTCAGCCATTTTCTTTTTACTTGCTTTGCAAGTAAAAAGAAAATTTACGGGGTTTCCAAAAGGAATGATCCCCTTTGGTGGGGAATATGAGGGGGTGAAACCCCTCAAATTAGATTCACCTGGGTTTGTATTATATTATAAGATATAAAACCATTTGTGAAGATGTTATTACTTTCTAAAAGTTTTCTTTTTTTGCGATTTGCTAAAAAAGGAAAAATACTATATTTCTTTCAATGTTCCCGCATCAATTGCTTTGGATACAGCATCCAAGATGCCGTTTAAAAAAGCACGGGACTTTTCTTCTCCAAATTGCTTATTCAACTCAAGAGCTTCATTTATGGCAACCTTATGGGGAACATCTCGGCAAACGAGCATTTCAAAAATTGCAATTCTTAAAAGCCCAAGTTCAACCCTACCCACACGGTCAAGGCGCCAATTTTTAGCAAATTGTTCCACTACCTTATCGAGTTTTTTTGTATTTTCCCAAACACCCAAGACAAGTTCCCATGCATAGCCTTCGCAAACATTGGGAGACATATCTTGATTGGGGAAAACACAAAATGCGCTTTTGAGTTGATCTTTGGTTATTGCTTCACTGAAAGCTTGACCATAAAGAAACTGAAAGGCCTTCATCCTTAAAAGGTGACGTGGCGGAGTTTTTGAATTTGACATATGTATCCTATTCTATAATATTCTAAGAGCTTGTAAAAATCACAAATTCTTACAATTGTTCCATAACACGCAAGGTTTCGAGAAGAGCCGCGGCAGATTCTGCGCCTTTATTACCGGCTTTTGTGCCTGCTCTTTCAATGGCTTGTTCAATATTATCGGTGGTTAAAAGTCCAAAACCTACAGGTACGCCATGATCGAGAGCGATATGGGCAAGGCCTTTGGTTGCTTCGGAAGCCACAAAATCAAAATGGGGGGTTGCGCCGCGAATAACGGCACCAAGGGCTAAAATCCCATCATATTCTTTGCTTTGGGCAAGTTTTTTTGCCACGATAGGCAACTCAAAAGCACCGGGAATACGAACAATGGTTAAATCTTCTTTCAAAGCGCCATGACGTGTCAAATAGTCTACGGCACCGCCCACAAGAGGATTTACAATGAAATCATTGAAACGGGTTGCAAGAATAGCAATTTTAAGGCCTTTTGCATTCATTGCGCCTTCGATGGTTTTAATATGATGCATGATAAACTCCTTTATCTCATTTATATCTTGGTATTCACCACGACATTCCAATTTATTGTTTTTTTGGAGAGGAAAAACCTCACGTCCATCTAATTTGTTATTTTTATTTTTTTGGGGGAAATGATTTCCCCCAATCCCCCTCAGCAATTTTTTTTTACTTGCTTTGGCAAGTAAAAAAAATTATGGGGTTTCCAAAGGGAATCATTCCCTTTGGTGGGGAGTATGAGGGGTGAAACCCCTCAAATCAAATTTACGTGTTCCAAACCCAGCCTTTTCCATAAAAAAATTAATTTTTATTTTTTTCTGTAGTGGCAAAAATTATATTTATAAATTGAAACACCATGGATGTCCACAAGGACATGGACTTTATACTATTAATTTTTAGAACTGTCACTACCATAAATAGTGCGACAACTTTGGCCAAGTAAGTGACCTAATTTGTCTTTTTTGGTTTGTAAATATTTTTCATTATGGCAACCGGGAGTTTCCTCAATGGATACTCTTTCCACAACTTTTAAACCATAGCCTTCAAGGCCCACTATTTTCTTGGGATTGTTGGTCATAATTTTCAAACTGCGAATCCCTAGGTCCACAAGCATTTGTGCCCCAAGACCATAATCACGCAAATCCGCTTGGAAACCGAGTTTTTGGTTGGCTTCTACAGTATCATAACCTTCTTCTTGCAATTGATAGGCTTTAAGCTTGTTTACAAGACCGATACCACGCCCCTCTTGACGTAAATACAAGATAGCGCCACGGCCTTCTTTTTCGATTTGGCTCATGGCCGCATGGAGCTGTCCGCCACAATCGCAACGAAGGGATGCAAACACATCGCCTGTCAAACATTCACTGTGAACACGAACAAGCACGGGGTCACCATTGGAAACATCACCTTTCACAAGAGCAACATGGGTGCAATTGTCATGCGTGTTTTCATAGGCAATAATTTTAAAAGAACCAAATTGTGTTGGCATTTCGGCTTCTGCCGCACGCTCTACCGCAACTTGTCCCTTGTCCATACGATATTTGATAAGATCTTTAATGGTAGCGATCTTCATATTGTGCTCTTCAGCAAATATTTCCAAGTCAGGCATACGCGCCATTTCACCGTCGTCACGCATAATTTCGCAAATAACTGCGGCAGGTTTTAGACCGGAAAGCACAGAAAAATCGACACTGCCTTCGGTTTGTCCGGCTCTTGTTAAAACTCCGCCATTTTGTGCACGCAAAGGAAAAATATGTCCGGGAGAAACAAGGTCGCTTGCTTTGGCGTCATCTGCCACAGCGGTCAAGATGGTATGCGCTCTGTCAGCGGCGGAAATACCTGTAGACACCCCTTCTCTAGCTTCAATGGACACTGTGAAGTTGGTACCGAAACGAGAACCGTTTCTGCTGGCCATAAGCGGAAGATCGAGCTTATCGGCCATTTCCATATCCATAGGCATACAAATAAGCCCACGGCCATATTTCGCCATGAAGTTAATCACTTCGGGGGTTACAAATTCTGCGGCTATGGTGAGGTCGCCTTCATTTTCACGATCTTCATCATCCACCAAAATAATCATCTTACCATTGCGATAATCTTCAATCGCACTTTCAATGCTTGAAATAGCCATGTATATCTCTTTCTTAAAAACCGTTTTCTCTCAAAAATTGAACATCAAGTCGGCTTGTTTGGTTAGATTTTTCTTCCATTTCTTGGGCACGCAAAATATATTTGCCGATCATATCTGTTTCCAGATTAATACGTTGTCCAAGTTTCCACTGTGAAATAGTAGTAACTTTTATAGTTTCGGGTATTATATTTACCTCTAAAAAATTAATATCGCAAGCATTAACCGTCAAGCTCAC
>CAYJHY010000203.1:0-3778 GCA_964369875.1 uncultured Mailhella sp. | reverse complement strand
AAAATATCAATATTTTAGATCATGCGAAAATTCCTGAACATTCGATACATTTTATGCAAGCTGTTTCAGGTGGAAAGGCTTTTGTAGAAAATAATTATCTATGCTTTTCGTCGGAAGACTGGCTAACTATTATTGGGTATCCTTTGCACGGTTCCTATTGCCATGAAAACTTTTTGAAAGCCAAGCAAAAAGCTGTAAGCCATACCAATGCTACGACTTGTTTCGCCATTGCTCCGGATCTGCCTTTGGATTATCATGGATATATTGAAGAAAAAGATGTCTTTTATACGTTATCGGTAAATACAAGCATACCACAAAAACTCGTTAACCCCATTAGAAAAGCCAAGATGAGTTTGACGGTAGAGATGGGTTGCACGTTTACAGCCGAACATCGACGTCTTTGGACTGAATTTATGTCCCGTGTTCCACTAAATAGCAAAGTACGCAGTCTGTTTGCCGCCACGGCAAATGTCATTTCACAAAAAATACCGGAGCTATATTTATTGAATGCTTGGGATGAAAATGGACATCTTGTTGCTTCATTATTACTTGATTTTGCACCGAAAGATTTTTGTGCTTATATTTTAGGGGCGCATTCAAAAACATATTATACGCCTCATGCCGCCGATTTACTTTTTTCTGAAATGATAGAAATTTCAAAAAATAAAGGTAAACAATTTATACACTTGGGACTTGGGGTTAACGAAGGGATCACCAAATTCAAACAAAAATGGGGAGGGCAAAAATCCCTACCTTTTCTGATGGCTTCATGGCAAGAACAGGGTGAGCACAGTATCAAATTTCATACTCAAACAATTCTCAATGCTGTTGCGAATGAAAAGCAACGAACGGAGTTATTGGATTTTATCGGTAAATCAAAGTATAAAATTTGGGCTGATTTGCCTCAACAACGTCCTTTTGCCATGATATGGGAAATTAAGAAAAACGATCGTATTTCATGGATAGGCGGATCGGCGCATTTTTTCTGTTATTCTTTTGAGCATGCATTCCGACAAATTTTTGAAAAAGTGGACACGGTGCTTTTTGAAGGCCCTCTCGATGAAGTCAGTTTAAAAATTGTGGAAGCAAACGGCAGAGATATAAACGAAGAATATGCCCCTCTTTTTGACCTCCTAAGCGCAAGCGAAATAAAAAAACTCCGACGTATGGTATGTGGTCCCGAAGACTTTCTGGGAAAACTGTTTGATCAAGTAGCCGAAAAAGAGATTGATGTTCTTTGGTATCTAAAAAATACTCGCCCATGGACAGCTCTCTTCACTCTTTGGACTGCATTTTTAGAGCGAAACGGCTGGAAAGAATCTGTTGATCTTGAAGCGTGGCATTTGGCGCATGGCATGGGAAAAACGGTTATTGCGATGGAAAGTATCGAAGAACAATTAGCTTCTTTAAACTCCGTTCCTCCCGATCGGGTGGTACGGTATTTTCAAAATTGTTCAAATTGGCCAAAAATGATCAGAAAAAATGTTAAAGCATATCTAAACGGTGATCTAAGCCTACTTATGGGAACAACAGCGGAATTCCCGACGCGCACCGAGACAATCATCAGCAAACGAGATGAACGCTTTCGCCAAAGAATGAGACCATTTATAGAGCAAGGGCGTTGTATGGTTTTTGTCGGCTCGGCACACATGATAAACCTACGCCATATGCTCGAAGAAGATGGGTTTACGGTCACCAAAGTATACCCAACTTTAAAACATAAATTTTTCGCAAACTTTCGCAAGGCAGATATATGAACAAAAATCAAGCAATACAATATATTAATGCTCAAACCATAACTCCGGATCAACTCCTTCCTTATGTTTTGGCTGTTTCAAATTCAGAAAGTGAATTAATAGAAGATTGTGTGATACATAAACAACAAAATCAGCTGGTTGTGGTTGGTTATCCATTGAGTAATCCCCACAATATTGAACAAGTAAACACGATTATAAAAAAAATAAACACCAGAAAAGATATTGATAACATTACCATACTTGCTCCAACTCGGCCACAGGATGCGCCACAGCACGCCATTAGTTCCGAACAAGATTACTATTGGATGTTATCTCTGCCGGAACCGGCATTAACTGTAAAAGTAAGAAATATGCTCCATCGAGCCGATAGAGAAATCGATATTCGTATAACTCACGGCCAAGGCGCTTGGACGGGAGCACACCAAGAATTAATGCTCAGTTATATTCAGAAAAAAAAGTTGCAACCCTCACTTTGTTCTATCTTGCAACGTCTGGGAACCTATATCATTACTTCACAAGATGTTTTACTTTTTTCAGCCTATGCGAAAAACAGTCAAAACCTACTTGCCTTTGCTCTTGGTGACTTTTCATCCCTTATGACATCATTTTATATGTTTGCTTTCAGACAAGAAACGGCTTCTCCGGGGGTTGCCGATGCAGTTCTTTATGCCCTCTTGAATGAAAGTAAAAACAGAGGCTATCTTCAATGCAATTTAGGGCTTGGAATAAATTCAGGCATAGAATTTTTTAAAAAAAAATGGGGAGCAAAGCCCCTGCTACCTTTTATTCAAACAAGCTGGCAAATCGATCATAGCCGTAAAACATGGTTTTCTCGATTTATTAATTAGAGCGTGTTCACATAAATTGATTTTTTGTGTTATATCAAGGAAGATGCGCTTGGTTTGAAGAGAGTGTACATAGACGTACATGACCGAAAAGCAAGTAAAATCTGACGCAGAGAGAACCGAAAAGGCTTTTATGTGAACATGCTCTAAAGGTAACTTTATGAAAAATCTACTATTCCCCATAGCAAGCGACTACATCGATCCTTTTAAACACCCTGCCTTAAAGGAAGAGAGTGTTTTTGAACTGATAAAAAGTATTATACAACCCACAATACGACCTTTTGATTGTTTGCAAATAGAAGTTACTTCTTGCTGTACGGCTAAATGTACCTATTGCCCACACACAACCAAAGCCAATGCATGGGAGTCACAGCATATGCAACCCCATACTTTTGTAAATATTTGGCCTTTGTTGAAACAAGCAAAACGAGTACATCTTCAAGGCTGGGGTGAACCTCTTTTGCATCCTCACTTTTTTGATTTCGTAGCACTTGCACGCAAAGCCGGCTGTCTTGTTTCAACTACATCTTGTGGTTTGCATTTAAATGAGGATATAGCCCAAAAGATCATTAAAAGTGGAATGGATATCATAGCATTTTCCTTTGCCGGAACAGATGCAAACAGTAACAGTCCAAGAAAAGGTGCTGATTTTAATACCGTATGCCAAGGTATTGAGCTTTTACAAAAAATACGGAAAAATCGAATGGGGGTTCATTTAGAGCTACATTTAGCCTATATTTTGTTGGCAGACCGTCTGGAAGCAGTAAGCAAACTGCCACAGCTTATGCGAGAATTACAAGTGCATGCGTCTGTGGTGAGCACGTTGGATTATGTGGCTGACGATAGCCAAATGGCTTTAGCCATAAACCCAAATGATGATAAAAGTATTGCCATTGCCGAAAAGATATTACAAACGGCTGCTAAAGAGGCTGAAAGGAATGGACAGCAAATTTATTACGCCTTACCAAGCAATATTCCGAGTCCCACATGCCGTGAAAATATTCAAAAAAGTCTATATATTAATGCAAGCGGAACGGTAGCTCCTTGTATCTACTTAAATGTACCTGACAAAAATGCCTTTAAACTCACTTTCGGAAATGTAAATCAAGAAAATATCATTGATATTTGGAATAAGAAGCCATTTTTCGACTTTCGAAAAAGCCATGCCAATAATAC
>CAYJHY010000202.1:0-3804 GCA_964369875.1 uncultured Mailhella sp. | reverse complement strand
ATTAAGTTTGCGGCCGCTTGTACACTTTTTAATTCTTCTTCAGGGTCAGCATAGGCGTTTCCGTAAGGCACGGTGAGTGCCATACGCAAAGCGGGAGTAATCAGAAAATATTGAAATTTCCAGTTTTGCACGCCGTATCCGGAAAGACCGCAAGCGAACAAGTAAACAGTGTTTTTATTTTGGCTTTCAAGAATATTTTCTTCATCTTTTAAAAGGGCTCGTTGTTCCAAAGAGTCAAAAGCCTGTTCCATGCTTTCCAAATCGTAAAAGGATGTGTGGTCAATAATTTCTTCTTCTGTGGAAAAAAAAGTATTGGTGATTTGTTTGAGTCTTTTTATTGCCCTGTTCGGTATTTCTATCTCGGGTATATTATAGGCTTCAAACATATTTAAAAAATTCTGTAAGCTGTCGTTTAGTATTATATCCATTTGCTCTGACATGTTATTCTCCACCATATGTTTATTATAAAGTTAAGACTTTTTTGCTGTTCGGCTCGTATAAAATATGTTTTATACATAGGAAAGAAGTGAGCACGATCTTACGTTAAGGCGGATCGTATAAGGCTTGTAACTTGCGGGAAGTCTCTGGAAATGAAATTTCTCTGTAAGTAGGTCAACCCTTGTTTTTGACGAACGACTGCATCATTAAGCTTTCGTAAAAATTCGTCGCTTGAAAGCATATCATCGGTAAACACGAGACCTTCTCGTTGGTACTCTTGGGCCAAATCAGCACAATGGGTCATGCGAGCTACCGCACTTTGAATCTGTTCTAGAGACATGGTTCCCTGCAGTGATTGTGCATATGTTACCGGATTAAAGTTCTGGAGTGCTTCAAATACTTTTTGAGGCATAAATAAGGGTCTGAACATTTGGTTAAGGCCTGTTTGACCTTTTAGGTCCATGGCTTCGTCATCGGTCAACACAGTGCCTGCAAAATCTCGTTCTTGAGTAAGTCCGTGGCTTGCCAGTCTGACTTTTCCGGCTCCGATCATTGCTGAGCTGTAGCTGGCGTCATTATCAATACCGGTAATTTTGACCGCTGCGGTTACAGGGTCGATATGCAAAAGATAGTTATCATGATGCCTGTCTACTTGACCGCTAAACGCATCTGCCCATTCAAGCTTTGCAAGTTCTAATGCAAGGTTTTTTACAAAGGTTTTCTTTAGTTCGGGGGTTGTGAAAACTTTACCCAGCTCTCTCACGCTGAATGTGCGTCCGTCGGGAAGAGTTACTGCCGGTTTGGGGGGAGTGTCGTTGAGTTGTCGCATGGTTGCTCCGGGGGCAGCCTCCATAAAAAGTCCAAACTGTCCATGAAGGGTGCCGACAGAAGATTTTGCGATAACACCGCCACATCCAAACTGTTCTGCCACTCTATGCGCTTGCACATTTACTTGGTTCACATAAATACCACGTGCATAGCCAAGTTGTCCCGCGGCAAGATTTGCGAGACCTCGTCTGGCGTCATGCTCTCCTTTAAACACATACTGAACCGTTTCGCCGGTATCAAGTTGGTAGGTGCAAAGAAAAACCTGATTTGCCGCCCCTTGGCCAAGTTTTTTGGTTACTACCGGTTTGTCATCAACGGCATCCAGTGCTACACTGGTAGGGGCAAAATTTCTAATTTTTAATTCTATCAGGGTATTTATATTTGCAGGGCCGCTAAAAGCTGTGTGTATATATTCACCGGTTCGGTGTGCACCCTCTTGGATATTTCCTATCAATGATTGAATTCTTTCAAATTCCATCACTAATGTTGCATCGCAAAGGCCTTGTAATTGTTCAAGTTGTAACCTTGTATCGTCGTTAAGTGGGGTTCCCAACGCACGATTTAAGTCATAAACTAGCATGTCAACCGCTGCAGTATTAGAAGAATCAGATGGGTTTAGTAGGTGATAAATTGCGTCGCCGAGGTTTCTAAGGTCGTTCTCATGCTCAATTCTTGTAAAATTAAAATTTCCGATTGCATTGCTTATGTCGGTCGGATTAAGGGGGTTTGTTTGTAGCGCGGTAAACACTGCTTCTACACTTTCCTGCAATGTCACTATGGGCGGCTTGGTATCGCTGGATAAGGGGTGGATATGAAAGAGGGGGGGGATAGAACTTGTTTCAAGTTGTGATATAAGTTCCGTCGGAGCGGTATAGCTTTTTTGAAGTCCCTCCACCATACTGGCAAACACCCCACGGGAACTGGTGTTTTCTAAGCCTTCAAGTCTGGTTTTTGCGCAAGAGATAGCGGTTGTTATGGCTGAAACTGCCGTTTGGTCATAATGGATTTGAGCAACTCCCTCACGGGCTTGGGCATCGCCCGTTGCTCTAAAAGCTTCCAGTTTACTCTCGGCAGTTGTAAGTTGTATTTTGAGATTTCCCATCTTTTGCATAAACACGTCTTCGGTCATAATGTCTGTTTGGCTTTCCAGAATCTCAAGACTGCTATATATGCTTTCAAGTTCCGACATGAGTTCTTTACTGACGAATCGGGTACCATGCATATCAAGACTTATCTGTCTAATGTTATCCGTTGCGCTGAGCTCTTTGAAAGATGCAGGTAATTCTTTGGGATTCTCTCCGATTTTACTCATCATTGCCGTGCCTACAAAATTAAGTATCTCGGCAACTTTTCTGTCGCACATTCTTAATTGTTCGCTGACATCGACGCCACTTCTTTTACCGTAGGTTTCTAAATCTGCTTTGAGCTTATACTGCGCTTTCACCGCAAGATCGACTGCTGTTTCGACTTTAGGAGCGACGTCACCGAAATTCTTGAAATCTTCAAGAAGCATTTTATCGAGACCGGCCATTTTTTGAGCGACGTCTGCAATACCTGCTATTACGCGTTCATGGGCTCTGCCTGCTCGGAAGCCAAGCTTGGTGTCGGGGCGTAGGATTGATTCCATAGAAGATGTTTCCATCCTTTCCGAAGAAAATCGGATGGTGGAATCGGCTAAGGTATGTAAACGCTGTTGAGCTGCCAGAAGCTGTGCAGAACTAGGCCTTTCGTCAGCGACCGCGGGGGCGACATCGGCAGTTGCAGAAGGAGAAGCACCCGAAGTCGCGGCGGAATCAACTCCGGCGCTATCATCTGCGGGGGCAGTGGTTGTAGTCGGTGTAAACTGTATAAGACTGGAAATACCTTCGGGACCTGGCATAATAATCTCCTCTTTGTTTTGTGCAAACTTTGTTGGTCTTGCAAAGTGAAACAAACTTTGAAAATATGGTTATATTTATAAAACAGTGTGTTAGATAATTGTTTATCTGTCTACAATGTTGTATGTGCTATAGGTAGCAATATTCATGCCAAATTTATTTCAAGTTTTAGAGCATGCTCGGTAAATACTAAGCTGATAACCTCATGGAGATGCTCTAAACACTTCATTTGAGCATAGCAAATGAAGTGAAAAAAGCAAGAATAGGTCAGGTTTTACCTGCCGTAAATGATTGTTTTTTGAATATTGTTTTGGTTTAGAGCAGTTGCAATCTTTATTGGAACTGCTCTGGAGCGCTTCTAAAAACTCTCATTCAAGAAACGCTTTAACTCAATAAGATGGTAAAACTATTCCTTTTCCAAGGGATAACGCCCACAGCAAAATTTTTCGCCTTCGGGACAGTATTGCAGGCGCTCACACTTTGCCCCGCCCTGATTAAAGATTTCAGGCAGAACTTCACGACAGATTTTGAGCATCTGATTGGCACAGGCACGGATTTCCCATTGGGCACGTGTACAGCAACGGTGTTCAAAGAAATTTAAAAGCGTACGGCAATTCATGGTGACAACTATGTTGGAAGTGGTGGCTTGGGGTAAGACCAT
>CAYJHY010000201.1:0-3845 GCA_964369875.1 uncultured Mailhella sp. | reverse complement strand
TCCCAAGAAACATCAAATTGGAATGACGTGTAAGAATGTATTGTAAGTCTAAATCAATATTTGACTTTTTCTAGATAGACCTATATGATGACTCTATCAATTATAGTGCGTAGCGCTATAATCCTTATAATGAATTCACGTTGCTAGAGTATATAGTATGAAAAAGTTATGTATGTCCTTTTTGTCCGAGAATTTTTCCGGATTTACTTTTTTTTCAAAATTAAAACAAGTTTTGAAAGAACCTGAAAATCTTACCGATGAACAATTTAGAATCATTAATACCTATGTGCTAAGTATAATTTGCATATTCTTTTTGGTTATTAATATTTTTGTGAACCGTGATAATCCAAATCCTGAGGTGTTTTTTGTTATCTCTTTGGTGATTGCGATTAAATGCTCCAGTATTCTTTGTTTGTATTATAGAATTTTACCTGTGACAGTGGTTCAGCCTATCTCTATCGGGGTTTTGGCAATGCTTGGGTATTTTATATTAATGACAAGTAGTTATGATGCAACAGGCAGTCTTGTGTGGTTTATTATTTTCCCACCCATGATTATGTTTGTTATGAAGCTTTATTCGGGAACGGTAGTATTTCTGCTTTATTTCCTATCGCTTTGCCTTTTAATTCTTTCGCCTTTAAACTTTTTAGTCAGTGATAATTTTACCGAACCTCAACTTTTTCGCTTTTTATTAGCCTTTTGTGGTTCTTTTATTTTTTCTTTTTCAACAGAGTATTTACGTTATAGAACCAAAGCCGCTCTTGTTAAGGCTTATAGAAAACATGAGGAATACGCTATAACAGACCCTTTAACCGGTCTTAAAAACAGACGTGGTTTTGATAAAATTTTGCCTAAAGTTCTTTCGCAAGCGGAGAAAGATAGTGTTCACTATACGGTGATGTTAGCTGATATTGACCATTTTAAATCTATTAATGATACATATGGGCATGATGTCGGTGATGCTGTTTTGCAACATATATCACAAATTTTACTTAGCCAAAAATCTCCGCAAGACTACGTCTTTCGCTGGGGAGGGGAAGAATTTATCCTCTTGATGTCGCATGTCAGCCATGAGCAAGCATCAAGTATTGCAAACCGTATACGCTTGGCATGCAAATCAAGCCCGTATATTGTTGAAAAACAAAATCCTGATAATCCTAATGATTTGGTTGCTAGGGAATTAAGCGTAACTATGAGTATTGGTTACCATGTTGCGCCCTATTATGTATGCCCGTGGCAAACAATCAAACACGCCGACAACAATGTGTATAAATCAAAAGCAAATGGGCGTGATTGCGTTTTTGGCAACGGCGAAAAATAGTTGCGAATCGGATTTTCCCGTAATAAAAAATGAGAAAGTGAAAATGTAAGCCGGTTTATTTTTTCTTTGCCAGTTGCTTATTAAATTCTCTCATGGCCATACGTTCCAAGCTTTCCATACGACTGAGTATGCAACCGCACCATTTTTGTCTGTACATATTTTGCTCTTTGGCCATTTCTATTCCTTTATCCCATACCGGTCTAAAATCTTGATAATAGAACTCTATATACTCCCCTTTATATATTCCTTTTGAGAGTTCTTGATTTACTTTTTCTTCAGCAGTCTTGGCGGCAAAGCAAATATCCTCATGGTTTTGATAGCAAGAATACAAAAGAGTACTGCTAAACTGATTAAATCCATGGGTTGCGGCATATTTTGCACTTTGATAAAGGCGCTGTTCATAGCATGTTTTACAGCGCTCTCCTTCTTTGTAAGAAGAAAGTGAGTCAAGCCAAAGGGATACATCAATTTTGAGATAATTATTTCCCTTTTCAAAGGAAATGTCTTTAAATGCACTCATTTCTTCTTGCTGTTTTGACTCATTTTCTTCATATTTATAAGAGTCAAGAAAGGAAAATTCGCGAAATTCTTTTTGATGTTTGGTCCATTTTTTCAATGTCTTTAGTACGCAACTGCGCCACATTTCATTGTTTTTTTGTTCCAGTTGGAATGGGAGTGAGTGATTTGCCGCTTGTGAATAAATTTTTTTAGTTGCTAAAACGTTATTTTTATCGGCTAAGTCTTGAAAAAATTCTTTATAATCTGCTATAATAAGGGGAAGAGAATTTTTTTTAGCAAATTCTTCCATTGTGCCCAAGCGCAAATTGAATTCATGTTGAAGATGAATATTAGGATTAAAAAAATATAAGTGTGGGGTATAGTTTTGCTCTTTAAGCTGTATAATCGAAGCCACAGAGCACGGGGCACAGCAAGAATGTAAAAGAATTTTTTTCATAACAACGCATCCAACTTTTTTTTTAGAATAACAAAAGAAATCCTTTAAAACGATGTTTTTTTTAATTTGATATTTCAATATGTTGTGTTTTTTTAGAAGATTGTAATTTTTAAGTCTAAGGAAAAACTATGTATAACATATTGATATATTTATATAAATAAAAAAAGTCTTGCAATTGGAAATTAATTACGTTAGAAGAACGTATCAACATCAATAAGTGAGGTTTACTTTATGACACGTAAGGATCGCACAGAGGGTATTTACAGTCGCCGTGAAGTGTTAAATGAAAGTGAGCGCAAGCAATACAATCTTATTCAATTAAAAGAGCTTCTTTCTTTTGCTTACCGCTATTCCGAAGACGTAAAAAAGCGTTTTGACAGAGCACAATTTAATGTGGAAAAGTTCAAAACTCTTTCTGATATTAAACATATTCCTATTCTCAAGAAAAAAGAACTTATATTTTTGCAAACCATGGGGCCACGCCTCGGCGGCTTGTTAACAAAAGATATAGGTGAATTACGCAGAATTTTTCTTTCACCCGGGCCTATTTTCGACCCAGAAGACAGACATGAAGATTATTGGGGATATACTGAAGCGTTTTACGCTGTGGGTTTCCGTCCCGGTGACCCTGTGCAAGTAACTTTTAACTATCACCTTGCGCCGGCAGGTCTTATGTTTGAAGAGCCATTGCGTAACCTAAGTTGTGCCACTATTCCGGCAGGCCCATCCGATGCCGCAACTCAGCTTGATATTATGCAAAAACTTCGTGTTTCCGGTTATGTCGGAACCCCAAGCTTCTTGATGCACCTTGCCCAAAAAGCAGAAGAAAAGGGTATAGATCCACGTAAAGATCTTTTCCTTGAAGTTGCATTTGTAACAAGTGAGCGCCTCTCCGAAAAAATGCGTGCACAAATGGAAAAGAAATACGATATCATTGTTCGTCAAGGCTACGGCACAGCGGATGTTGGTTGTATTGGCTATGAATGTTATCAAAAAAATGGACTTCACATTTCTAACCGTTGTTTTGTGGAAATCTGTCATCCTGACACAGGTATCCCACTAAAAGACGGTGAAGTTGGTGAAGTTGTTGTTACTTCCTTCAACAAAACCTATCCGTTGATTCGTTTTGCCACAGGTGATTTGTCCTACATCAACCGTATGCCTTGTGCTTGCGGAAGAACAAGCCCACGCCTTGGCAATATCGTCGGTCGTGTGGATACCACCGCTCGTATTAAAGGTATGTTTGTTTATCCTCATCAGGTTGAACAAGTTATGGCTCGCTTTGAAGAAATCAAACGTTGGCAAATCGAGGTTACTAACCCCGGTGGAATCGATGAAATGATTCTTTATGTTGAAGCCAGCAACTTTAAGCGTGATGATGAACTTATGCATCTCTTCCGTGAACGTATTAAGCTTCGTCCCGATTTGCGCATCTTGCCTCCCGGTTCCTTGCCTCCGCAAATTCGACCCATCGAAGACAAGCGCGTTTGGGATTAATTGTTTTTTTTTGTTTGTTTTTGTTGGGAGGGGGAGAACCTATTTTTTGAAAAAAATAGTGTTCTCCCCCTC
>CAYJHY010000200.1:0-3851 GCA_964369875.1 uncultured Mailhella sp. | reverse complement strand
GAGGGGGAAAACTCCCTTTTGTACACAAAAGGGGTTTTCCCTCTCCCAAGAATAAACAAATGAGATTAATGTGTGTCACGATGTGCCAAACGGCACATTGATAATGAGGAATAAAAGGTGTAGGGTTAAGTGTTTGTAAATCTAAGATTTCAAGGAGAAGATAATGCTCAAAAAGTATAAAATGCAGTTAAGTGCATGTGTTTGTTTTTTTATAACTACGATGTTGATGCTCACTCAAAGTGTGCATAATGCATACGCAAATAAACCTCAATATAATTTGTATACCTCATTAATTCAAACCTATGAACAAGAATGGGGAAATCTCAGATATAAGCAAATTGAAGATATGGTGCTTTATGATGTTTGGGGACTCAGCTTCATAAAACTTTTGGACTTAGATGCTGACGGAGTTCTTGAACTTATTCTGGTGCGCATGAATGAAAAAATGGCAAAAGATGGAACAAGTACGCAATCCGAAAATCAAGTTATGCAAATTTTTACTCTTGAAAATGGGCAAAATCTCAAACAAATAGGTGCTTTCAGTTTGCTTTTATCGGGGCTTTCGCCTTCTGTTGAATGGGTAAACTTCAATGGGAAAAACTACATTGTAACAGGCGATGCTTCTGACGCCATGGATTGGCACAAAGTCTTCTGGGGTTTTGGCAAGCAAGAACTGGTTAAAGTAAAAGAGTTTAAATCCGCTTACACGGGGAACGGCGCAAGTGGTATGGAATTTTTTGTGGGTAACAGCGCATTTGACGAAAAAGGCTTTAAGTCTCTTTATGGAAAATGGACAGAAAATCTACATAATTTCCCTGTAAGTAACTGCACTTTGCAGATGGTGGAAACGCTCCAAGCACATAACGCAAAAGAAAAACAACAGCTTGTTTCGTATGCTCCCGCTTCTTTGGGGGATAGCATAAAGCAAAATATTGAAGCTAAAATTTTTGGTGTTAAATTTTTAGGATATACAAGTTCATGGGGAGGCATGCCCGACCTTGAACCCTATTTCAGTATGGAAGAATTGCACATGCTAAACCACCAAGATTTTGGTGGAGAAGAAATGTATATTGTTAAAAATAATTTAGGGAGTGAAACAAAGGTTTATGAAGCTCTTATTGATGATATGGGCGCTGTAAAAAGCGGTCGCCTTTTGCATACATTTAAAGCAAAAGAACCGATGTTTTTTAGCTGTAATATCAGCGAAACTCGCCCCAATATTATTTTACGCTATACAACGCCTCAAGGGGAAATTTTTGATTATATCCCAAGTATAAACCTTATGGACGGTTCGCCCAATTATGCAACACATGGGGAAGCATTAAAAACAAAATAAAAATAATTGGTAGACAAAAGCTTGAACGAAATACGCGTTTGAAATTACAGGGAGAAAATACGTTATGTCAATAAAAAGAAGAAATTACAAAAAAAACAGAAACAAAGAGCTAAAAAAGAAATTGCTACTGGCTTTTTTGCCAACACTATTTCTTTTTCCGCAAAGCTTTGCCCTTGCCAAAATCAATAATGGTTCGTTGAGCGGAACTTTTGAAGCGATGTCTCCTGAAACTGACACAGATAAATATCTTATCAATGCTTTGAGCGGTATTATTACTAATACCTCTCTGGGGATGAGATTTGAATCTAGTGGGGGTGGCGCTATCGAAAATCATGGCGCTATCAATATGGATAGTGGGGAAGGCATAGAGTTTGATACAAAAGGGGATACCACTGTATTAAATACAGGGAGTATTAATATTCAAGGAAATGGTAGAGATAGTACAGGCATTTTTTATTATCATGTTTCAAGCGCCGCCCCTACTGTTTCTTCCATTTTTGATATTAACAATCAAGGAAGTATCATTATAAAAGAAGGGAGAAATAATAGCGGGATTAAAATTGAAGCAGATAACGAAGAAATTCCTGCTTATGTAAAAATTGTAAACTCCGATAATATATCTATTACAAGCTCAGAAACCGATTCTGCAAGTTACGGCATAGAGGTTTTTAATACTAAACGTGCAGAACTTGTCAATGCACAAGGAGCAAATATTTCGGTTACCGGAGTTAACGCAAGAGGTATTTCATTTAGCAATAGGGCAGATGTAGCCACACAAGAGGCTTCTTCGATTGCAAACTTTGGCACAATGGTGGTTGAAGGGGGAAATTCTGCCTATGGTATTGCCTTGCAAGACATTGTAGGGAATGAAACAAATAGTATATTTACCTTGAATAATAGCGGTGAAATACAAGTTCGTCATCTGGGGGTTAGTGACCCATACACAACGGAAGTCAGTGGATTTTACATCGACTCCAATAATTATTCTGATATTGTTATCCACAATACAGGAATAATAAATGTAACTTCTAGTGATGCCCTTGTAGCCACACCTCAAGTGTTTTTGGCTGCTAACAGTATGTCTCCTACAGGTGCTCCTGTGGTTAAGAAAGCTCAATATATTACCATCGGCAACTATGCTTTAACATTGCGAGATTTCAGTAATGACTTGAGAGACCCGTTTCAAGGCGATAATAGCGGCACAAATGCTAACGGTCATTTAAAATTCAATCCCGATTCTGTCTTTTTATTGTCGCCCGGAACACCGGAAGACGGATTTGCCTATAATACATATTATGCAATAAGTGATATGATTACAGGCTTAAACTTTGATTATGTTGCCAGTCCCGATCATAAATTAACCAAAGTTTCTGCAGATATTCCTATGGTAGAAGCAAGGCTCGATTCTAATAATCAAGCGGTAGGACTTTTTGTTGAGCAAGATCCTGAAAAAAATGTGGGTCTTCTTAATAGCTTGCCTGTATTACAAAATGCACTTGTCAGAAAAGATCTTATGGATAATCAGCTTTTTAGCCAAATGGCTTTTGGGCAAAATCTCCCTCGCTGGTCGTTCTTTGCATCACCTTACGCAGGGGTTCAACACCAAGATTTTGGTTCTACAAGCAGTGATTCAACAGGTATTATGGGTGGTTTTAGCCATAACTTTGAAAAAATGTCCTTGGGCTTCCATTTTGATTTAAACTATAGCGATACGGAATCCGCAGTTTATCAAACCAAAACAAAAAGTTTTAGCGGTGCATTTGGGGTGCATGGTAATTTCCGTCCTCATCCAAATTGGTATGTAGATACACGCTTCACAGCTTTTATCGGGCAAAACGAAACAGATTATGTGAGTGACACCATAACCCCTATGAGCGCGGATAGCGATTATAACAACTATATCTATGTGGCGACAGCAAAAACAGGCTATATTTGGCATATAAATAATGATAATAAAATCACTTCCGAAGTTGATTTAACCTATTTACATATGGATATGGATAAATATGATGTTAACTGGAGAGGGGGACACCTTACAAGTTATAACTACCATCAAGAAGGTATTTCACATGGCAATCTTTACGGACAATTTAAGGTTCGTTGGGATGGTAACTTTGCCATCAATGATTTCTTTAGTATTCAGCCCTATATTATGGCAGGGGTGAAATACAATGTGACCGGTGAAGAAATAAAATCTAATTTCGATTATATGGCTGCTGAATTTGGCGGAGATTCCGACAGCGTGGAGGGCACAACAATTTTATCAAGCGCCGGCCTTAATTTCACCCATGGGGCAGTCGTGCTTCAGCTTAGTTATTATGGCGACTATAATCATCAAGGGAATTACCATAGTGGGTCTGCTAATATAACATTCAGATATTAGAGGATTTTGTTTGTATATTCTTGGGAGGGGGGAACTTTTGCAGGACAAAAAAATTCCCCCCTCAATTATTTTGATTTTTATAAAAAAAGAGGAGCTTTTACGCTCCTCTTTTTTTATCTTATGGTCGAAGTT
>CAYJHY010000199.1:0-3885 GCA_964369875.1 uncultured Mailhella sp. | reverse complement strand
TTTTAATATAAATTAAGTCTTGGTTTGATTTTATGGGTATTTTTTTACTTTAATTTGAAACTAGGATGTGCTTGTGACTAACACTATGGTATTACTTATTACAGTAGCAGTTCTCTTAGTTGTGGCATTTCTATACTTTAGAACAAGAAAAGAGGCCGTTGAAGATGGTCTTGATGTTGCCCTCACTAAGTTAACAGAAGAAGAAAAAGATCTCTATGAGAAAGCGTTGCACCCTGAACAAGTGGCGCAAACCTTTATTTACGCGCTTACAACGTGTGCGCATTGCAGAAAAACCCGAGCCTTACTTGAAGAAAACAACGTTCCTTTCATTTTGATTAATATTGATTCCTACCCGAAAGCCCTCAATTCAATATTATCAGACAAAATGAGAGAATATAATCCTCGAGGCTCTTTTCCGACTATACGTTTGACTAATGGCCAAATTATTACCGGATATCGCGAAAATTCTTTAAAGGAGGCTTTGATAAATGACCCCAGTTGAACTTCTAGAAGGCCTTAGATCCGAAGCCCAAAATAAAGGTTTTTTTCTGCACGCAGATGAAGAGCATTGTCTCGCTACTGCTGAAAGCCTTCTTGAAAACAAAGCCCGTTATGGCTATATGAGTTGCCCTTGTCGCTTGGCTCAAGACAATGTAAAACAAGATGTTGATATTATCTGTCCCTGTAGATACAGAGAGGAGGATATCAAAGAATCGGGTGCATGTTTGTGTGTGTTCTTTGTTTCTGAAGAATATAAAAACGATAAAGACTTTTTTCCTGAGATGGATGACAGGCGTTTTATTCAACCAAAATAATTTTTTGCCCATTAGGATTTTTACTTTCTGGTGGGCTTTTTTTGCGTCCATACTTCAGGATGCAGAAAAAAATTAAATTATAAAAAAGTTAATTGCAATTATTTGTATTTAAGAGTACACTTGCATGTCTTAAAAATGAAATATTCACTAAAGATTTACAAAAAAGTGTATAAAAGGATATTCTGTGGAAAAAGAACATAAAGTCCTCATTGCCAACCGTGGGGAAATAGCAGTACGAATTATTCAAGCTTGCCACAAATTAGGTTTGAAATTTGTAGCAGTTTTTACAGCAGAGGATGCCCACTCAGGGCACGTGAAGCTTGCTCGTGAACTTGGCGACTCAAAAAGCCTTTATCGTATATCTTCCTATCATGACGCCAACGAACTTCTTAGCATTGCAGATGCCGCAAACGCCACCGCCGTTCATCCGGGGTATGGCTTTTTTGCTGAAGATTTTCGTTTTGCCAGAAGAGTAACCGAACGTGACAGACGTCTTATTTTTATCGGCCCTTCTTGGCGTATCATTCGGGAGCTTGGCGATAAAATCAACACCAAACGTCTCGCAAGAAGTCTTAATATACCAACAGTACCGGGCTCAGACAAACCTATCTATGACGAAGGTGAAGCCGAAAAAATTGCATATTCCTTGTTTGAATTTCAAAAAGAGCAAGGAATTGAAAAACCTTTGGTTTTGGTCAAAGCTTCTGCAGGTGGCGGGGGTATGGGGATTGAAGAGGTTTATGATATAGATCTTTTCCGCTCCACCTATAGACGTATCCGTAACTACGCCATGCGTCAATTTAAAGACGATGGTGTTTTAATTGAACAAAGAATCAAGAACTTCAACCATCTTGAAGTGCAAATTCTTTGTGACAGAAGCGGTAAAAACCCAGTACACTTTGGCACAAGAAACTGCTCCATTCAGTCAACAGGACTACAAAAACGTGTAGAAATTGCACCTGGATTCGATCCCAGTTCCATTGGCTATCCCTTTGACGCCCAAAAAGTCCTTGATGATATTACCGAATACTCTCTTGCTCTTGCTCGTAAAGTAAATTATGACAGCGTAGGGACTTGGGAATGGATTGTTACGAAAGACGGACAGCCTTTTCTTATGGAAGTTAATACAAGAATTCAGGTTGAAAACGGAGTTTCTGCCGCTATTTCGCGTATTATGGGTAAAGGCGGAGTTGATATTATTGCCGAACAAATCCGTTGTGGCTTAGGTGAACCTATCGGTTATACACAAGAAGATATCACCTTTGACGGTATCGGTATTGAGTATCGTATCATCGCAGAAGATACCGATCAAAACTTCACACCTTGGGTTGGAAATATTGATAATTTTTCATGGGATCACGCTCCGTGGCTTAATATGCACACACATCTTCCCGAAATATCAAAGGAAAACCCTTACACTATCCCGACTGAATTTGACCCTAACCTTGCTCTTGGAATTATTTGGGGTACTGACCTTGAAAATGCCAAGCAAAGAGGCAAAGAGTTTTTAAACGCCCTTTCCATTACAGGCTATAATAATCAAAGTCCAACTTTGAAGTCCAATATACCTTTCCTCCTTAAAAATACAGATCGTATTTTGCGATTCTAATGAGATTAATATGGAACTTGCAAAAAAATTACAACAACTTACTGAAAGATTAAATTATATCAGAGATATTTTCGGCGGAAAACATCAGGATGATATAAACCTTCTTGGTTCTCGCCTCGAAGAATTTAAAAGCGCTGTCAGTCAAGCCAATGATATAAATTTTGAAGAAGGCCTCACAACCTTAGAAGATCTTTTCTTCTTCATGGAAGCAAAGCTTGAAGCAAAGCTTACTCCTATGGATAAAGTCAGGATTGTTCGACACCCACAACGTATATGTTTACGCGATATTCTCGAAAACGTTTACGATAACTATACCGAAATCGGCGGGCAAGACGAACACACCAATGACCCTGCCGTACTTATCGCTCGTGCTTATATCACAAGACGTCGTGGTAAAAAATCCTATAACCAGTCAGTTATGGTTATTGGACACGAAAAAGGCCATGGCGAAGAATTTCGTAACGGCGGTTCTGCGAAACCTTGGGGTAACGCAAAAGCCTTGCATTATATGCAAGTTGCCGAAATTGAAGGTATTCCTGTTCATTCTTATATCTTCACCCCCGGTGGCGATCCTGTGGAAGAATATCCCGGTGCAGGCCAACAAATTGCAAAGAATATTTACAAAATGGCCGGTTTACAAGTACCTGTTGTTGCCCTTTTTTCAGAGGGTGGATCAGGCGGTGCCGAAGCACTTTCCCTTGCTGATAAACGTATTATGCTTTCTCATGGCTATTACTCTGTTATTTCACCGGAAGGTGCAGCAGCTATTGAAGGCAGACTCAAAAGGGGTGAAAGAGCAAGCGCAGAACTTATCGAAAATTGCGCGGCTAATTTGCAC
The DNA here is from genome assembly GCA_964369875.1 of uncultured Mailhella sp. Lineage (GTDB taxonomy): Bacteria > Desulfobacterota > Desulfovibrionia > Desulfovibrionales > Desulfovibrionaceae > Taurinivorans. Next base: position 623 of record CAYJHY010000199.1, on the reverse strand, counting down.
TTAACTGCCCAAGACAACTTGGAATATGGCTACATAGATCAAGTAATCCAAGAACCTACTCTTGGTGCACGTCCCCACCATTTTGAATTTTTCCGTACTATCCGCCAAGAAGTTATCCGTGCAACCGATGAAATTGTGTTATCTGCAAGAGGTTTTTCCCTTTTCAGATTTAATCAACTCAGACAGTTGAAAAATCCTGACGCGAATCTGGATGAAACCTATGTTCGTTGGCACGTTCCCAAATCCTTGCGCAGCGATCTTATTGAGAAACGCCAAAATAAATTCCTTCGCATGTCAAAAGGTAACTTCATTAACCGCCAAAGCATGCTTGGATCTTTGTCCGATGCTTGGACAGAACAATGGCGCGAAGTTTACAACCGCTTAGTTTACGATTTCTTCCATCGTTATCGTAGAAAATACAGCCACTTCCTTGAAGAAATGAATGCGGAATGGGAAAGCTTTAAAACTCGTACCAAATCTCCCTTCAAAAATGCCTATAACAAAGTGCGCAAAATCGATACCGCTACCCAAAAAGAACTCACAACCCTTTCTGATTGGGACAGAGCCGAAGAACGTGGCGGAACATGGAACTGGGTGAGCCCAAGAGCTAAAGAAGACAGATC
>CAYJHY010000198.1:0-3902 GCA_964369875.1 uncultured Mailhella sp. | reverse complement strand
GAAATAGAAAAAGCCCAAGAAAAAACAACACCCCCCACATCTACTCAAACTGCACCGACTGATACTCAGCCTGAAAAACAGGAGGATGCTCAATAATGGCACGCTTTTTTATTCACCATCCCATCTTCGCATGGGTACTTGCCATTATTACCATGCTTGCAGGGGTTGTTTCTCTTATAACCCTTCCTGTGGCGCAATATCCTAACGTTGCCCCGCCAAGCATCATGGTAATTTCTAACTTTACAGGTGCCTCTGCAACCACAGTTTCAGAAAGTGTTACGCAGGTTATCGAACAAAACCTCACGGGTTTGGATAACTTGCTGTACATGCGCTCAACTTCCGACTCAAACGGAACTTCAACTATCACCCTCACCTTTGCCCAAGGCACAGACGACGACATTGCACAGGTACAAGTGCAAAATAAATTACAGTCGGCAACCCCCCTTCTTCCCCAAAGTGTACAAAGACTTGGGGTTAATGTAAGTAAGGGTAACAGTAACATGCTGATGGTATTGTCTCTCGTTTCTGAAAATGGCGCTTACGACAGCGTTGACCTCAGCGACTACATGAGTGCGACCATCAAAGACCAAATTGCCCGTCTTCCCGGTGTCGGTAACGTAACCATCTTCGGTGACGAATACGCCATGCGTATTTGGCTCGATCCCAATAAACTATACGATTATAAACTGACACCACAAGAAGTGGTTGCCGCCATTGAAGCTCAAAACATGCAAGTAGTTGCAGGTCAATTAGGTTCTTTGCCTGCAAACCTTAATGCCCAAATCAACGTCAGTATTCAAGGACAAAGTCTCCTTGAAAGTGTGGAAGAATTTGAAAATATTCTTTTGAGAGTTGACTCAAGCGGGCGAAGCGTTTTTGTGCGTGACGTGGCAAGGGTTGAAATCGGCAGTGCTAACTATTCTGCCGAATCTCGTTCTTCCGCTAGACCTGCGGGAGCTATGGGTGTCAGCCTTGCTCCCAACGCAAACGCCTTAGAAACCGCAAACGCCATTAATGAAAAAATAAAAGAAATCCAAGAATACCTCCCCGAAGGTATGGAAATGGAAATCGTTTACGATACTACCCCACCCGTATCCGCTTCTATTGAGAGTGTGGTACACACCCTTCTCGAAGCTATCGCCTTGGTGTTCTTGGTTATGTATCTTTTCTTGCAAAACATGCGCGCCACCATCATTCCTACCATTGCGGTGCCCGTTGTTTTGCTCGGAACCTTTGCGGTCTTATTAGGTCTTGGTTACTCCATCAATACGCTTACCCTTTTCGCCATGGTTTTGGCCATCGGCCTCTTGGTTGACGACGCCATCGTTGTTGTGGAAAACGTGGAACGTATTATGGCAGACGAAGGACTTGAACCCTTGGAAGCCACAGAAAAATCCATGGATCAAATCGGTACCGCCCTTGTGGGTATTGTTATCGTTTTGAGTGCTGTTTTCGTGCCAATGGCTTTCTTGAGCGGTTCCACAGGCGTTATTTATCGCCAGTTCTCCGTTACCATCGTAACTGCCATGGTACTTTCTGTTTTGGTGGCTATGATTCTAACACCCGCTCTTTGTGCTACCATGCTCAAAAAACATGATCATCATAAAAAGCAAGCAAAGTTCTTCCAATGGTTTAACCGCGTATTCGACAGATTTACCCAAAAATACCATAGCGCCGTAAACTCCTTGGTTCGCCGCGGTGTTCGTATGCTCAGCGTTTACGCTCTGCTGGTAGGTGGTTTGGGATATATGTATGTTGGTCTTCCCACAGGCTATCTGCCCGAAGAAGATCAAGGCTTACTTATCGCCGTTATGCAATTGCCTCCCAACAGCACCCTCGAGCAAACCAACGAAATTGTAAAGAAATTTGAAAAAGCTGTTCTTGAAGAAGAAGGGCAATATGTAAAAAGTGCCATGGCTATTGTCGGTGGTGGTCTCGGCCCCTCCGCTCAAAACGTGGGCGCAAGCTTTCTTATGCTCAATGACTGGTCGGAGCGTACCGCTCCCGAAGCTTCTGCTCAAGCCATTGCCGCACGTTTACGCCAAAAATTCGCTTCTGAAATCGGTGGATCCGTACTCGTTTTCGTTCCCCCAGCCATTATCGAACTTGGTACCAGCAGTGGTTTCACCATGGAACTTATGGATAACGTCGGACTTGGTCACGAAAAACTCATGGAAACTCGTAACATGGTTATGGGCATGGCCTTTGCCGATCCCCGTATAGCCTACGTACGCCCCACAGGTCTTAGTGACACCATCCAATATTCTGTCACCTTTGACTATCAAAAAGCCGCAAGTCTCGGTCTTTCTATTCTGGATATCAGTAACACCTTATCCATTATGCTTGGTAGCTCCTATGTTAATGACTTTAATGACCGTGGTAAAATCAAAAAGGTTTACGTTCAAGCGGATTCCTTATTCCGTATGACCCCGGACGCCCTCAACAGCCTCAGTTTCAAAAACAACCAAGGGCATATGGTTCCTTTCTCTGCCATTGCTAAAGTGGAATGGAAACAAGGCGCCGCCTTAGTGGAACGCTATAACGGTACTCCATCTGCTGAAATCCAAGGGGAACCTGTTCCCGGAGTCAGCTCAGGAGAAGCCATGCAAATTATGGAAGACATCGTAGCACAAATCGGTGGTGGTTACAGTGTAGAATGGACAGGCCTTTCCTACGAAGAAAAAGCCGCAGGTAACCAAACGACCATCGTTCTTATCCTTTCTGCCTTAGTAGTTTTCCTTTCCCTTGCCGCCCTTTATGAAAGTTGGTCTATTCCTTTCTCCGTTATCCTGATTATCCCTATCGGTATTTTCGGTGCGGTTTTAGGCGCAACTGTCTTCAAATACACCAATGACGTTTATTTCCAAGTAGGTATCCTCGCAACTATGGGTCTCTCAGCTAAAAACGCCATTCTTGTGGTAGAGTTTGCTAAAGAACTTATGGAAAAAGAAGGAAAAAGCATACGTGCCGCAGCCTCAGAATCCGCTCGCCTACGTCTTCGCCCCATCATCATGACCTCACTGGCCTTCGGTCTTGGTGTTGTTCCCATGATGATCGCTTCAGGCGCAGGCGCAGTCAGCCAACAAACCGTTGGTACAGCCGTATTCTTCGGAACTGTCAGCGCTACCCTTCTCGGTATCTTCTTTATTCCCGTCTTCTTTGCCATCGTTGCCATTGCCATGGGTATTCTTTTTAGAAAACTTCCCGTGCGCCATATCTTCGATATTAAGTAAGATTTTAGGTTTGTTTTAATGTTGGGAGAGGGAAAACCCCTTTTGTGTACAAAAGGGAGTTTTCCCCCTCCCAAACCCTCCCCCTTTCCTCAAAAAACTTTAATTTAAATATTCCAATAATAAAGCCCTCGAGAAATTGAGGGCTTTACTTTTTTATTTACAGACTTACTTAATAAGGAGCTTGTATTATCCTTTTTAACTTCACAATAAGTTTTGCTTGCCTTCTCCAAACATTCTTCGTTTTATTTTTTTATTTTCACGTGCTTGGCATAAAATAATCCGTAGAAAAAGAGGAATTCACATGCTAAAATATATTATTTTGTACTTCTTTATTGCCGGCCTTGGCGCGATGTTTATCTTTGACAAAGTCCCTCTAAGCATCGCCAATTCTTCCATGACGGCCATTGAAAACAAACCCAATAATTATAATGAACAACCGAGGTATACCATGCCCCCCCTAAACCCAGAAGAAGAAAGAGTTTTACTTCATAAAGGCACAGAAGCCCCTTATAGCGGAAAATTCAACGCTGAAAAACGCGACGGAACATACATATGTCGCCAATGTGGCACCCCACTTTTCAGCTCAAAAGATAAATTTAATTCTAACACCGGCTGGCCGTCCTTTGATGACGAAATAGCCAATGTCAAACGTGTTCCCGATGCCGACGG